>NZ_JBJDRK010000014.1:0-74305 GCF_044987405.1 Microbacterium sp. ZW T2_14
ATCGCCGGGTCCGGCGCGGATGCCGGGTGCGGCGGGGACGCGGGGGTCGTCGCGGATGCGGGGGTCGGCCCGGTCGGCGCATCGTCACGCCGGCGGCGCACCGAGGGGGGCGCTTCAAGCGCCGGCACCCCGGCATCCCCAGACGCGGACGAGGCGGCCGAGACAGCGGCGGCGTCCCAGACGAGACCCGCGACCAGCACGATGCCGTCGACGATCTCGAGCTCGGCGGGCGCCGAGGCCGCGTCATCGGCGGTGATGAGGGCCACGCGCGTGACACCCGGGATGACCCGCTCGGTCCAGGTGGTGACGCCCGCGCCCGATACGCGCTCCGGCGTCGTGGCGTCGACGTCGAAGGCGAAGTCCCCCCGCACCGCCACGCGGACGCCGTCAGCCTCTTCGAGGGCGACCGCGAAAGCGGGGATGGCGGTGAGCGATGCGCCGTAGGCGCCGGTGAGCGCCTCGATGACGCCGCCGAGGCCGCGTCCATCGGCGAGCAGCGCGCGGATCCGGGCGAGGAGCGCGGCGGATGCCCCGACCTCGAGCACCGCGAATCCGCGCGGTGTGACGGCGACCGGCGTGTTCCCCGGCGCGTACAGCGGGGACATCAGAATCCTCCCGTGGCCACCGCGCGCGGCAGGGTGTCGCCGTCGATGTCGGCGGTGTAGTCGGCGGGGGCACTCACCGGCACCGTATCGCGTTCGTACGAACGGCTGGTCTTGGAGCGCACCGCGAGCGCGTCGACGACGAGCGCCGTGATGTTGTCGCGGCCGCCGCGCACCATGGCCTCGTGCACCAACCGCGTCGCGGCAGCCTGCGGGTCGGCCTCGGCGAGGAGGATCGCGTGGATCTCCTCCTGGTCGAGCTCACCCGACAGCCCGTCGGAGCAGACCAGGATGCGGTCGCGGTCCTCGGCCGGGATGAGCCAGTAGTCGGGCTCCGCGTCGCTTCCCGCGCCGATGGCCCGGGTGATCACGTTGCGCCGCGAGTCGCGCTGGGCGGCGTCGGCGGCGAGCTGCCCGCTGTCGACGAGCTCCTGCACCACCGAGTGGTCCACGCTCACCTGCTCGAAGCTGCCCTCGCTGAGGCGGTAGGTGCGCGAGTCGCCCAGATTGATGGCGAGCCAGTAGCCCTCGCCGTCCACGTCGGCGATCACGACGCCGGTCAGCGTGGTGCCGGCTCCGGCGCCCGCGCCGGCCGGCAGGCCCGCGACACGCAGCCGTGCGGACGCGACGGCCGCCTGCACGTCGTCGATGGCGAGGCTCTCGCGCCCCGCGAGCGTCGAGAACTCCGCGACCACGGCCGCGCTGGCGATCTCGCCGGCGTTGTGGCCGCCCATGCCGTCCGCCACCAGGAAGAGCGGCGGCGCCGCGACGTACGAGTCCTCGTTGATGCGGCGGCGCAGGCCCGCATCCGTGGCGGCGCCGAACGCGACGGTGATGGGCGCGAGGGGTCCGGTGATCACAGTGCGCCCACCGTCACCCGGCGGTCGCCGAACTCGAGGCTGTCGCCGGGGCGCAGATTCGTGCGGACGCCGGGAATGAGCGGGATGCGGACGCCGTCGCGCACGAGCGTCGTGCCGTTCGTCGAGTGCCGGTCGAGGATCCACGCACCGGTGACATCCCCGCCGATCTCGAAGTGGGTCTTCGAGAGAGACAGCGTCTCATCGCGCACGGCGATCGCGACGGCGCCCTCTTCACTCGCCGGGTTGCGGCCGTACAGCGTGCGGCCGTACACGGCCATACGCGCGCCGTCGTCCCAGGTGAGGACCGCGATGACCGGTGCACCCTCGTACAGTGCGGCGCGCTGGGCGGGCGGGGGCACGACCATGCGCGTGGAGTCGAGATCCTCGTCGGGCTCGGCCACGGGAGCGCCTGAAGCAGCGTCCGCGGGGGTGCTGAATGCTGCGGTGCTGAACGGTGCGGTGCTGAACGGTGCGGTGGCGAACGGTGCGGCCGCCGCTGCGGCCGGCGCGGTCGCCGGAGCCATCGCCGGTGGCGCGGTCGGTCGTACCGCGGCGCCGCCCGCGGCAGCGCTCAGCGCCGCCGCACCCAGCGGCTCCGTGGTCGTCGCGGCGGGGAACGGCATCGTCACACTCGGAAAGGCGTCGTCCGACTGCGGCGGGCGCACCACGGGCGACGGCTGCGGGTCCTGGGTGAGCCACGGCACGCCGTCGATCACCCCGGTCCCGACCGGCGCAGCGGGACGCGTGACGGGCGCCCCGGGGCGCGCCGACGACACGGGTCCCACGGGTGCCGGCATGAAGCCCGGGGACGGCACCGGTGCGGCGGGCCGCAGCGGTGGTGCGGGCGGCAGCGTCGCCGCCCCGGCCGGCGGCGGAAGATAGGGGTTCGCCGTGGCCGGAGGCGCCGCGGCGGGCGGAGCGGCCGGTGCCTTGCGCATGTCGACGACGACCGCTTTGGACGCCATGTCGTGCCAGCCCTGGCGCCGGGGGCTCGCGTCGAACAGCGGCGAGAAGTAGCCGACGACGATCGACCCGGCGAGGCCGAACACGATGTTGCGCCACAGCGCCCGCCCGAAGCCGATCGGCACCGCTCCGGATGCCTCGGAGAACGCCGCCGCATCCTGCAGGCGCAGCCCGAGAAGGCGCTGCCCGATCGAGCCGCGACCGCCCTGCATCGCCGAGTACACCAGCCACCACACGAACAGCAGCAGGCCGATTCCGACGTAGCTGAAGAGGATCATCAGCGCGAGGCCGTCGCGTTCCCACCCGGCACCGACGCCGAAGATGATTCCGGCGACGATGCCCACCAGCACGGCGCCGATGGCGTACACGACGCCGATGTCGATCGCGAACGCCCCGACACGGCGTCCGATGGTCGCCGCGGGGGCGGCGCCGGGCGGGCTCACGGTCATTCGTTCTCCTGTGCGGGGTCGGTGGAGGGCTCGGCCGCGCCGGCGGCCTTCCCGCGGCGCGACGGGCGCTTGCGGCTCGTCTTGCCTGCGGGATCGGTGGACGCCGGGTCGGTGGACGCGGGGTCGGCCGACGCGTCCTGGTCGGCACGCGCAGGCCTGCCGGACGTGCGGGCCGAGGTGAGGGTGCGCGCGGGCAGCGCGAAGCGGGTGTCTTCGAGCAGGGTGCGGATGCTGAGGCGTGCGCCGAGCCGCTGCCACACCGTACGCCCCTTGGCCATGCCGCCGACGATCTCGTCGACCTGCGTCCAGAACGCGTCGATGTCGTCGGGGGTCGGCTCGGTCGGGCCGAACACCTCGAGGTCGGCACGCGACGCGAGGGTCGCCACGCGCGGCTCGGCGAACGCGGTCGTCAGCACGCCGGCGTCCTCCTGACGCGTCGCCCCGGGACGCACCGGGGCGCCGAAGTCGGAGGCACGGTCGACGAGCTCGTCCCAGCCGCCGCTGATGCGATCCGGAGCCCGGTCGGCCTCGCGGCGCTTGCGGCGACGCGTCGCCTTCAGCGCGCCGATCACGATGAACGGGGCGAGGAGCACGGCGATCAGCCCCAGCGCGCCGACGCCGATCGAAACGATCGTCCACAGCAGCGCGGCGTCGAAGCCGTCCTCGTCCTCCGCGCCGCGATCGTCGGCGACGGTCGGCGGCAGATCGACCGGCTCCGCCGGCGGGGGCGGCGGCTGCAGCACCTGCGGCTTCGGATCGGCCTTCGGCTTGGTGGTCTGGTCGCTCGGCACCTGATCGTCGGGCGGCGTCGGATCGAACGGCACCCAGCCGGCACCGTCGAACGCGACCTCAACCCAGGCATGGAGCGTGTCGCCGGTGGCGGTGAAGACGGGCTGGCCCGCGGCATCCTCTTCGGGATAGAAGCCCATCACGACGCGCGCCGGAATGCCGACCTGCGAGGCGAGCAGGGCCATCGCGGTGGCGTACTGCTCGTCGTCGCCGACCATCTGCTGCGAGCCGAGCAGGGTGGCGATGCGCTCGGCGCCGTGACCGGCGCGCGAGAGAGGCTGACCGGCGAGACCGTGGCTGAAGTAGCCGCCCTCCGAGAGCATCTGCTGCAGAGCACGCACCTGCTCGATCGGGGTGGTCGCTTCGGCGACGGTCTTCGAGGCGATGTCGGCCAGGCTCTCGGGCACGCCCTCCTGCTTCGGCATCTTCAGTCGCGAGAACGCCTGGTCGGCGAGCTGCTCATCGCTCGGCACATCGGGGATCACGGCGTCGAGGACGTACTCGTCGCCCTTCTTCAGCCCTATCGTGACCACGCCGGTGTCGGTCGCCTCGTTGTAGTGCGTGGTGCGCCGCAGGTCGTCGGCGCGGTCGCCGTCGTACGTCACGCTGCGGACAGCGCCGGCATCCGGCATCCACACGCCCTGCAGCGCGCCGATCTCGACGTGCACGGAGGTCTCGGTGCCCTCGGCGTCGGCGGACATGTTGGTGCGGGCCGGTGCGAACGCGCTGGACGACCGGCTGCCGTCGTCCGAGACGTTGTAGACGGTGCCGTTGTAGGCATCCATGGTGGCCAGGCGCACGCGGGCGCCCTCGGGCAGCCCGCTGACCGTGAAGAGCGCGTCGTCGGGGTGGTCGCGCACGTAGGCGCGGAACGACTGGAGAGGGCTGGCGAACTCACGGATGTCGAACGGCGGGATCACCACGTCCCGGAGGACGTAGCGCGGCGAGGTCGGTGCCGCGAACCCGCTGGTCGTGATGCCGACGATGGCGGCGATCGCCACGACCGCACCGCCCATCAGCACCCTCCGGACGCCGGCACCCGAGCTCGCGGAGCCCTCCCCGACCGAGATCGCGGCTGCCTGGGGCTGCCACGCCTGCCGGAGCGCCAGCCACACGACGGCGACGAGGCCGAACACGATGCCCTGGATCACCGGCACGAACGGGTCGGACGTGCCCAGCGCGATCGCGACGACGAGGAAGGCGGCCGCCGGGATCAGCGCCCACGCCGCGCTGCGCAGCCGCAGGGCGAGAGACGTCGCGAGCACCGCCGCGACCAGCGTGAGGAGGAACGGCACGATGAGGTGGCCGTCGTCGGTGGCGACCGGTGCGATGGTCGTGAGCAGCTGCTTCCACGACATGATGGTGCCGAGTGCGAGCAGTCGAAGGGTCTCGAGCGTCGGCACGACGCCGGCGACGGTGGTGTGGGGCAGGGCGAGGGCTCCGCCGAACAGGAAGTACGCGAGCACCGTGGTGCCGGTGAGGGCGAGGATGCCCCAGCGCAGCAGCGCACCCACGACGCCCAGGGCCATGCCGAGCACCAGCCCGCCGAGCGCGGCCACGAGGTAGCGGGCGCCGTCGAAGGTGGGCCAGAAGCCGACGATCGGAACGAGCAGCAGCAGAGCCACGGCGAGGAGGTCGAGGATCCAGCGCCGGGCCGGAAGCGACACGCCGGCAGCGCGGGGCGCGCGGGGACGGGACGTCGGCGCGCTCGAACGCGCCCCGGCCGGCGAGGCGGCGTCGGCGCGCGACAGCGGGGTGACCGGGGCGGTCATGCGAGCACCTTCCGCAGGGCGTTGGGCAGCTGGTCGAGGGCGCCGAGCGTCACGACATCCGCCTCGCCGATGCGACGCAGCGACGGCGTCTCGCCCGGCGACGCGACCACGGCGAGGACGCGCGCCCCATAGGGCAGACGGCTGCAGGCGGTGCGTAGATCGTTGGCGTCCACCTTGCTGCCGCACACCAGCACGACGACGCTCGCGAGGGGGAGCGTCGCGGCGACGACGCCGGCGAGCTCGACGACGGTTCCCGCGCGGGGCTTGGACGGGCTGAGGGCGGCGAGCGAGTCGAGGAACTGCTTGCCCGTGCCGGACGGCAGCGCGCGCTCCTGCACCCGGATCTCGACGCGGTGCGAGTCGCGCAGGGCGCGCAGGCCGAGCGAGCCGGCGGCCGAGATCGCGAGCTCGAACTCCTCGTCGTCGCGGTAGTCGGCGGGGCTCGTCGACAGGCCGATGACGAAGTGCGAGCGGCGCGTCTCCTCGTACTGCCGCACCATCATGTGGCCGGTGCGCGCCGTCGACTTCCAGTGGACGTGGCGGAGGTCATCGCCCGGCTGGTACTCGCGCAGGGCGTGGAACGACACGTCGTCGGGCGACAGGTCGGCGGCGGGGAGTCCCTCGAGGTCGCGGAGGAACCCCAGCGACTGGCCGTCGAAGAGCACGGTGCGCGGATGCACGAACAGGTCGACCGGCTCGTCGCGTCGGTGCACGCGCTCGAACAGGCCGAGCGGATCGCCGCGGACCACGCTGACCGGGCCGACCTTGACGACGGCGCGGCGCGTGGTGGGGATGGCGAACAGCTCCTCGGCGGATTCGCCGGCCGCGAGCCGGTTCACATCGAAGACGCCGCGCCCGGCGCCCACGGGCAGCAGCACCCGCGACGGCAGGATGGCGCGCTGACCGGTGTTGGCGAGGGTCAGGGCGCCGACGGCGCGCTCCCCCACGACGACACGGGTCCGGTTGAGGTCGAGCGACACCTCGTACGCGGTGCGCCCGATGAGGAACAGCAGGCACAGCACGAGCACGACGGCGATCGAGACCGCGGCGACCGTGAGCTCCCACCAGCCGAGAGAGCGGCCGGCGATCCAGAGAGCGATGGCACCGACGATGAGCACCCAGGCGACGGGGCGCACGACCCCGAACACTCCGCCGAGCCATGCGCCGGCGCGCCGCAGCGCGGCCAGCAGGAGCTGGCCGTACCAGGCGCGGCGGTCCTCCGCCGCCGTCGCCTTCCCGAGTGCCTCCGTCGCCATCAGGCCGCCGACCTCGCCTGCGGCGCGGCGACCGAGTCGAGGACGCGCGCGATGACTGTCTCGGCCGAGGTGCCGGCGAACTCGGCCTCGGGGTCGAGCACGAGACGGTGGGTCCACACCGGGGCGACGAGCGCCTTGATGTCGTCGGGCAGCACGAAGTGGCGGCCCTGCGCGGCGGCGTAGACCTTCGCGATGCGGATCATCGCGAGCGAGCCGCGCACCGAGACGCCGACGCGCGTCGCCGAGTCGTTGCGGGTGGCCTCGGACAGCTGGGCGGTGTAGCGCAGCACGGCGGGGTCGACGTGCACGGTGCCGGCGAGGTCGGCCATGTCGGCGACCGCACCCGTCGTGATGATCGCGGGAAGGTGCGCAGACGGATTGCGGTCCGCCGCGCCCGCGAGGATGCGCTCGGCCACGGCCAGGTCGGGGTAGCCGATCGAGGTCTTCACCAGGAAGCGGTCGAGCTGCGCCTCGGGCAGCTTGTACGTGCCCGCCTGCTCGATCGGGTTCTGCGTCGCGATCACGAGGAAGGGCCGGCCCACGTCGTGCGTCACGCCGTCGACGGTGATGCGCGACTCCTCCATGACCTCGAGCAGCGCCGACTGCGTCTTGGGCGACGCGCGGTTGATCTCGTCCGCGAGCACGATCGAGGCGAACACCGGGCCGCGGTGGAACTCGAACCGGTGCTGCGCCTGGTCGTAGATCGTGACGCCGGTCACGTCGGACGGCAGCAGGTCGGGGGTGAACTGGATGCGGCTGCTGGTGCCCTGCACGGTCGCGGCGAGCGCCTTGGCGAGGCTCGTCTTCCCGGTGCCGGGGGCATCCTCGAGGAGCACGTGGCCTTCGGCGAGCATCGCCGACAGCACCAGCGCCACGACCTCGCGCTTTCCCATGAGGGCCTGGTCGACGTTGTCGACCAGGCGGGCGAAGGTGCCCTGGAACCAGGCAGCCTGTTCGGGGGTCATCGTCATCGTGATTCGTTCCTTTTCATGAGTCGTCTTCGCAGCTCTCGCTACTGCCAGGTTCGCCGCTCGCTGTCGCCATAGCCGCCGATCGAGACCCACACCTGCTCGCCGTCGTCGCCGAAGTAGCAACCCAGCTGCACCGTTCCGTTGGCGGGCAGGTGCCTCGTCGAGCCGCCGGCGAACGGCGTGCCGCCGTAGGGCCCCGTGGCGTTGCACGAGACGGCGTAGTCGCCCGCGGGGAAGTTCTCGGTGTGTACCAGGAAGTACGCGCACTGCGCGGTGCTGCAATTGGGCTGCCCCTGCGCGGAGCTCCCCTTCGTGACCCACACCTTCGGCTGAGGCGGAGCCACCGTGGTGGCGTTGTCCGAGGCGATGCCGCTCCACTGGCCGGCGGCATCCTGAGCGCGCGCCTCGATGGTGTGGCGTTCGCTGTAGCCGTAGTTGTTGGTGCGCGAGTTGTTCAGTGCCACGTCCTGCCACCCGCCGCCGTCGATGCGGATCTGCATCGCCGTGATGGCGCGACCGTTCTCGGCCGGCGGACTCCAGCTGAAGGTGATGCTCGTACCGCTCGCTGTCGCGCTCACGTTCGGGTTGCGCACGGGCCCATAGGGCTTCACGGTGTTGGAGGGGGCCGACTCGGCGCCCGGCTCGCTCACGCCGTTGACGGTGGCGACGGCCCGCACCCGCACGGTGTAGTTCGTCCCGTTCGTCAGTCCCCCGATGACGCCGTTGCCGGCCAGAGCCTGCCAGCCGCCGTTGTTGACGGATGCCTGGTAGCTCAGTTCGTTGGAGTTCGCCCCGTTGGATGCTCCGGGCTGGAAGGTGACGGTGAGCGAGCGGTCGCCCTCTCGCGCGGTCACGTTCGTCGGAGCCCCGGGCGGCGTGAACGCGCGCTGGGGTGCCGAGGTCGCGCTGAACTGACCCCATCCGGCCTTGTTCTGCGCGCGCACCCGGAACGTGTAGTCCGTGGTCGACGTGTCCACGACGACGGCCTGGCTCGTCTGCCCCGCTGCGACGGGGATGGAGTTGACCAGCGACGACCCACGGAGGACGTCGAGCTGGTAGCCCGAGACGGCATCGCCGTTGTCGGCGGGAGCCTTCCAGGCCACCTGCATCTGGGCCTGCGATCCCACGGGTTGCAGGCGCGCGGTCGTGGGTGCGGCCGGCGCGTCGGGCGCTCTGGCCGGGATCTCACTCACCGACCACGGGCTCCAGCTCGACGGCTCCGGCGCGCGGTTGAGTGCCTGCACCCGCACCTGGTAGGCGACGCCGTTCTGCAGCCCGTCCCACACCATCGAGTTGCCCGTGACATCGGTCTTCTGGCTGATGCCCGACGGGGGCGCGGGCGAGATCTCGAGGTTGTACTTCTCGACCGGCGAGCCCGGCGTGGTCGGAGTCACCCATGATACGGAGAGGCTGCGGTCGCCGAAGACGAGCGACGGTGCGGCCGGTGTGTCCGGACGCGCGTCGGGGCGCGCGGTCTCGGAGGGCGCCGACGGGTCGGACGGGCCCACGCGGTTCTCGGCCACCACCGTGAAGTTGTATTCGACGTTGTTCGTCAGTCCGTCGAGCGTGCACGTGGTCGCCAGGCACTCCTTCGTGTAGTTGCCCGCGGTGGACGAGACGAGGTACCGCTCGATCTCGGCGCCGTTGTTCGCCGGCGGAGTCCACGACAGCACGACGGTGCGGTCCTGCACGCTCGAGACGGTCGGCGTGCCGGGGGCGTCGGGCTTGCCCTGCACGGTGAGCCGGATGCGGCCCTCGACCTCCCGGTCGGGGTCACCGGTGGCGTCCTGGACGCGGTAGCGCACGACCATCGTGCCGAAGAACTTCGCGTCGGGCGTGACCCGCACCTGGTCTCCCGCCACGTCGACGTCGCCCTGACCGGTCTCGAGGACTGCGGTGGTCACCTTCAGCGGCTTGTCGGGGAACGGGTTCACGTCGTTGCTCAGCACGGGGACCGTGATGGTCTTGCCCTGATGGGCCTCGTCGATCACGTCGTCGTTGGCCGTGGGCAGTTCGCGTGTCGATGCGATCACGCGGATCGTCACGGTGCCCTCGATCGGCTCGGTGGTCCCGTCGGTGATACGCAGACGGAGCGTCGCGGCGGTGCCCTTCTTGGTCTCCGCGGCGGCGCTGACGCGCAGCTCGTCGTCTTCGATCGACGCCGTCATCCCGTCCGGCGACCCTCCAACGATGTCGAACTCCAGGCGGTCCGCGTCCTCGGGGTCGGGGTCGGTGGTCAGCCCGCCGAGGTCGAGCGACGTGGCGTCCTCGCCGGGTGCGACATCCATCTGCCCGTTGACGAACGTCGGCTGCTGGTTCTCGGGCGGCAGCACGGTGATCGGCAGGGTCAGGGTCGCCTTGCGCCCCTGCGGATCATCGGGGCCGGTGCCGTCGGTGACCTCGAACGCGATGGCGTCGGGCCCGAAGAACCCAGGGGCCGACGTGTAGACGAGCGTGGTCTGGTCCTTGATGAGCGAGGACCCGTCGTTGTGTGCAGCGGTGACCTTCGCTGCCTCCGTGATGACCACCTTGCCGCCGTCAGCGGACCGCACATGCTCCGAGAGCGGCAGTTCGACGGTCTCGCCGCTCTCGACTTCGATGGGCTCGGTCGATACAAGCGTCGGCGGCAGCGACGAGAGAGCGGGGATGTGGATGAAGGCGGATGCCGCGTTGCCGTCGCGGTCGGTGATCGTGTAGGTCGCGAGGCGGTCGGCGTCGCCCAGTGTGATCCGCACCTTGCCGTTGGCCAGCGCCCGCGAATCCGCATCGGCGACCTTCAGGTCGAGGTCTTCGACGGTGCCGTCGGGATCCTCGTCGTTGGCCAGCACCTCGAGATCGACGACCCCGTCCTCCACATCGGCCGCACGCACGTAGTCGTCGCGCGCGATGGGACGCTGGAGCGGGACGTCGTCGGCGACGGTGATCTGCAGCACGGCCTTCGCCTCGGCGCCGCGGGCATCGCGGATCGTGTACTGCAGCGACGTCTCCACCGGCTCCGAGGGCGAGGTCACGACGACGCGGTTGCCTTCGACCTTCGCCTCGAGGCCTGCGACGTCGGGCAGGATGAGCCCGTTCTTGACGATGCCGAACTCGTCGCCGTCGGGGTCGGAGTCGTTGGCGAGCACGGGCACGGCGACCGAGCGGTCCGGCCGCATGATGACCGAGTCCTTGACCGCATACGGCGCCTGGTTGACGCCCTCGGCGGGGGCGATCCCGACGCGGATCGTCGCCGTGGCCTCCGCGCCGAGGCGGTCGCGCACGCGATAGGTGAAGGTGTCGACGCCCGCGGTGTCGTCGAACGCCTCGTAGATGAGGTAGTCGGAGCCGGTCTCGGTGATGCGGCCCTTGCTCGGCGACGAGGCCAAGCCGACCAGCTCGACCGAGTCGCCGTCCGCGTCGATGCCGTCCAGCGGCACAGCGATGCGCACCCGGGTCCCGCCGAGCACGCGCGCCGTGAGGTCGCGCGGGCGGGGAGCGGCGTTCGTCTCGTCGTTGACGGGGATCACCTGGATGGTGATGTAGCCGGCGTCCTTCTGCCCGGTGCTGTCGACGACCTCGTAGGTGGCGTAGACGGTGCCCGGCTCGTCCGATGCCCGGAAGCGCACGGTGTCCTGCGAGACGAAGGCCTCGCCGTCCTCGGGCTCGATCAGCGGGGGCACGAGGTCGGGTGCGACGTGGATGGCGTCGCCGTTCGGGTGGTAGTCGTTGTCGAGCACCGGGATCGTCACGACGTCACCGGCGCGCACCACGACCTGGTCGTCGTTGGCGACCGGCGGGCGCAGCTGCGCGGGGGCGGGGATGGGGATGACGATGACATCGCCCTCGGCGGACTGCGAGCCGTTGGAGATGCGGTACGTGATGCGCACCTGCTCCGAAAGGGCGGCCTGATCGCTGATGCGCAGCGTCTCGTGGTTGAGCACCGCCACCGCGATGCCCGAGTTCGGCTCGACCGTCACGGACTGCACCACCAGGATGCCGCCGGACGGGTCGGAGTCGTTCGTCAGCACGTTGACGAGCACTTCCCCGCCGCTCGGCAGGAGCGCCACGTCGCGCACCGCCACCGGCGGCAGATCGGTCTCGCCTTCGGGGATCACATCGACCCGCACGATCCCGGGCACGCCCGCGGCGCCGGCCGCCACCATGTACTGCACGTAGTACGTGCCGGGGGTCGCAGAGCGGAAGGTGAAGGTCTTGTTCGCGTAGTCGGGCACGATGTCGGCGCCCGGGACGGGATCGACGCGGGCGAGGCGCAGCGGTTCGCGACCGGCGCCCACATCGTTGACGAGGGGCGAGACGGTCGCCGTCTGCCCGGTGCGGACGGCGATGTAGTCGGCGTTGGTCACCGGATCGATGGAGCCGACCGGACGAACGTCGAAGCGGATCGTGCCGACCGTGACATCGGTGCCATCGGAGACCGAGATCTCGACATCCTTCCGGCCCTGCGTCCCGCCGACGGCGCGATAGGTGATGCGGCCGTCCGACGTGTAGTCGGCCTCGTCGCCCTCCGCGGGCGTCACTGCACCGAGGAAGACGTCGTCGCCGTCGGGGTCGATCCAGTCGGGCAGCACGTTGTAGGTGATGGTGCCGCCCGCTTCGATGGCGACGGTCGTCACGCGTTTCTGGGTCGGCGGCGCGTTGACGTCCCAGCCGTGCACGGCCAGCGACACCCTCGCGGTGTCGGTGCCACCGCGGCCGTCGGAGACCTCATAGCTGAAGGATGCCGACCCCGAAGCGTCCTCGGGGACCGCGATCTGCAGCGCGCGGCCGTTGTCGATCGACTGCACCTGGCCGATCGACGGGCCCCCGTCGAGGACCCGCGTCGTGAGCACATCGCCGTCTGGATCGCTGTCGTTGTCGAGCAGCGGAAGGATCGTGGTGCGGCCGGGACGGACACCGAGGTCGTCGTCGTTGGCATCGGGCGGCGTGTTGATCTCGGAGCGCTCCGGGAGGACCGTCTCGGTGGTCTCCTCGGTAGTCTGCTCGTCGTCCTCGGTCTCCCCCTCGGGCGGGGTCAGCTCATCCCAGTTGTCGACGCGCTGCAGATCCTCCGCGGCCATCCACGTGGCGCCGCCGACGATGTCGTTGAGCACCACGACGTCGCGGTTCACGCGGAATTGCAGCAGCGACGTGGGCTCGACGCCGTCGATGTCGGCATCCAGATCGCCGGCGTCACCCGCACAGTCCCTCACGAAGCGGCCGGAGCCGCTCCAGGCCGCGTAGGCGCAGCCGTCGAGCCACACCGGATACGCCGGCGCGCCCTCGCCGCCGGCCTTCACCGTCGTGGGCTCGGAGCCGTCGAAGGGCACGCGCACCAGGGCGGACGCCGTCGACACCGAGACGGCGTCCGCGGCGGCGGAGGGCTGCTGCAGCACGGCATCGCGCCCGCCGTCGAGCTCGGTCTCCCGACCGTCCGCGATGACCGTGCCGGTGGAGCTGTCGAGCACGACCGGCTTGTCGCCGACCGAGGTGATCGACAGCGTCGACTTCTCGTCGACGCCGGGCAGCGGCGCACGTTCCGGCTTTTCGGGAGCGTCGTCGGCGCCCATCCGGATGGTGACCAGTTCCGCGGTCTCGGCCGACGCGCCGTGCACGATGCCGTCGACGCCGACGGCGACATCCGCCCCCTCGCCGAGATTCGTCGTCGGATCGGCGCCCTCGATCTGGAACGATCCGATGCCTTCGGCGGGCAGCATCCACAGATCGCCCGACGCGCGGTCGAGGATGGCGGCCGTCGTGCCGCCCAGCACCACCTTCGCGTCGCCGGGCAGGCTCGCAGCCCCCGACAACGCGACCATCCCCGGGTCGATCACGCTGACCGCGGAGCCGGCGTTGTCGACGAGGAGGACCGTGCTGCCCGACTGAAGGATGTCGTAGTCGTCGCTGGTCGTGCGGAGCCCTCCGTCGAGCACCTGCGACTCGTGGTTGAAGTGCCCGACCATGAGACTCGACTGCTTCGTCACCCACACGCCGCCGTCGTGGAGGTCGACCTCGGTGGTGGGGACACCCTGATAGACGAACGCGAGCGTCGTCAGGGTGACGGCCGCGGCCGTCACCGCACCCGCGGATGCGAGCGCGCGCGGACGAGCGCGCAGCCATGCGGAAGACCTCATCGAACCTCGGCCTCCTCCGGGGTGTCGTGCGTCTCTACGTGGCGCCGAGACCGGACGTGGGGCGTCCGGCGCTCACCGAAGACATCAAGGGAACAGTCCAGCCTAACCCGACAGACGGAACGCGATTGGACGGGAAGTGTCAACTACGACGATGATAATCCGCCTGATCAGAGCCGATCGATGGGGACAAACACCCATCGATCGGCCCTTCGGAATTCCGCGCGGCAGTGTACGCGTATGACCGCTACCAGGTCGTGGCTTCGGCATCCCCCGAGCCGCCGGGTCCGCTGTAGCTGACCCACTTGGAGCCCGGATAGCCCGAGTAGCAGCTCAGCCGCACGCTGTCGTTCGCACCCACCTGGTACTGGTTGCTACTCCAACGCCCCTCGCCGTCATTGCAGCTGAGCGTGTAGGTGCCCGGCGTCCAGTTCTCGACGTTGAAGACGAAGTACGAGCACGCTGCCGAGTCGCAGCCGTCCATACCCTGCGCGCTGGAGCCTCGGCTCGTCCACGCGCGCGGCTGCGGCGGGTCCACCGTCCGCGCGGAGTCGGCGACGACGCCGCTCCACTGGCCGGCGGCATCCTGCGCGCGCGCCTCGATCCGGTGTGTCTCGGCGTACCCGTAGGTGGCCGACGTCGAGCCGTTGTTCGCGACGTTCTGCCAGCCGCCGCCGTCGATGCGGATCTGCATCTGGGTGATGGCGCGGCCGTTCGTGCTGGGCGGGCTCCACTGGTAGGTGATGCTCCGGCCGCTGGCCGTCGCCGAGACGCTCGGGTTGCGCACCGGGCCGTACGGGATGACGGAGTTCGACGGCGCCGACGCGGCGCCCGGCTCCTGCACGCCCCCGACGGTGGCGACGGCCCGCACACGCACGGTGTACGTCGTGCCGTTCGACAGCCCGCCGATGATGTGGTTGCCCGGCATCCCCGCCCAGTTCCCGCCGTTGAGCGAGTACTGGTAGCTCAGCTCGCCGGCGCTCGCACCGTTGCCGGCGGCCGCACCGTACGCCACGAGGATCGCGCTGTTGCCCTCGGGCGTCGACGCCGAGACGTTCGGCGGCGCTCCCGGCGGCGTGAAGCCGCGCTGCGGGGCGGAGTTCGCGCTGAACGCACCCCAGCCGGCCTTGTTCTGCGCCCTCACCCGGAACGTGTAGTCCGTCGTGGAGGTGTTGACGACGACCGCCTGGCTCGTCTCCGCGGCCGACACGGGGATCGAGTTGACGACGCTCCCACCCTGCATCACGTCGAGCTGGTAGCCATCGATCGCGTCGCCGTTGTCGGCCGGCTTGTTCCACGAGACGCGGAGCTGCGCCTGTGCCCCGACCGGCTCGAGCCGCGCGGTCGTGGGGGCGCCCGGAGCATCCGGCGCCTTCGCGGGGATCTCGGTCACCGACCACGGGCTGGGGCTCGACGGGTCGGGCGCGAGATTGTGGGCCTGGACGCGCACCTGGTACGCGACGCCGTTCTGAAGCCCGTCCCACACGATCGAGTTGCCGACGACCTCGGTCTTCTGCGAGATGCCCGACGGCGGCGCCGGCGAGATGTCCAGCGTGTAGTGCTGGACCGGAGAGCCGGGGGTGGAGGGGGTGACCCACGCCACGTTCAGGCTCTTGTCGCCGAAGGACAGCGTCGGCGCGGCGGGGGTGTCGGGCCGCGCGTCGGGACGCGCCTCCTCCGAGGGCGCCGACGGGTCGGACGGGCCGACGCGGTTCTCGGCGACCACCGTGAAGTTGTACTTCACGTTGTTCGTCAGGCCGTCGAGCGTGCACGTGGTCGCGAGGCACTCCTTCTCGTAATCCCCTGCGACGGAGGTCACGAGATAGCGCTCGATCTCGGCGCCGTTGTTGGCCGGCGGCGTCCACGACAGCACCACGGTGCGATCCTGCACGCTCGAGACGATCGGCGTGCCCGGCGCATCGGGCTTGCCCTGCACCGTCAGCCGGATGCGGCCCTCGACCTCTCGGTCGGGATCGCCGGTGGCGTCCTGCACGCGGTAGCGCACGACCATCGTTCCGAAGAACTTCACGTCGGGCGTGACCGTGACCTGGTCGCCCGCCACCTCGGCGTCGCCCTGGCCGGTCTCGAGGATCGTGGAAGTGACCTTCAGCGGCTTGTCGGGGAACGGGTTCACGTCGTTGCCGAGCACCGGCACCGTGACAGTCTTGCCCTGGTGGGCCTCCGGCACGATGTCGTCGTTCGCCATCGGCAGGTCGCGCGTGGACGCGATCACCCGCACCGTGACGGCGCCCTCGACGGGCTCGGTCGTGCCGTCCTCGATGCGCAGGCGGATCGTCGCGGCGGTGCCCTTCTTCGTGTCGGCCGCCGCGCTCACGCGCAGCTGGTCGCCCTCGACGGACGCCGTCATGCCGTCGGGTGCTCCGCCGACGATCGTGTACGCGATGCGGTCGGCGTCCTCCGGATCGGGATCGGTGGTGAGGCCGGCGAGGTCGAGCGCCGCGGGGTCCTCGCCGGGCGCGACATCCATCTGCCCGTTGACGAACGCCGGCTGCTGGTTCTCGGGCGGCAGCACCGTGATGGGCAGCGACAGTGTGGCCTTGCGACCCTCGGGGTCGTCGGGGCCGGTGCCGTCGGTCACCTCGAAGGTGATCGCGTCGGGGCCGAAGTAGCCGCCCGCCGAGGTGTACACCAGGGTCGTCTGGTCCTTGATGAGGGAGGAGCCGTCGTTGTGCGCCGCCGTGACCTTGGCCGCCTCGGTGATGACCACCTTGCCGCCGCCGGCCGCGCGGACGTAGTCGGCGAGCGGCAGCTCGACGGTCTCGCCGCTCTTGACCTCGACCGGCTCGGTCGACAGCAGCGTGGGCGGCAGCGACGACAGCGAGGGGATGTGGATGAACGCGGATGCCTCGTTCCCGTCGCGGTCGACGACCGTGTAGGTCGCGAGCCGGTCGGTGTCGTCGAGCGTGATCCGCACCGTGCCGTCGGCCAGCACACGAGACTTCGCGTCCGCCACGGTCAGGTCGAGGTCTTCGACGGTGCCGTCGGGATCCTCGTCGTTGGCGAGCACCTCGAGATCGACGACGCCCTCCTCGACGTCGGCGGCGCGGACGTAGTCGTCCCGCGCGATCGGCTTCTGCAGCGGCACGTCGTCGGCGACGGTGATCTGCAGCACGGCCTTCGCCTCGGCGCCGCGGGCGTCCCGGATGGTGTAGCGCAGCGACGTCTCGACGGCCTCGGACGGCGACGTGACGACGACGCGGTTGCCCTGCACCTTCGCCGTGAGCCCCGGGACGTCGGGCAGGATGAGCCCGTTCTTGACGATGCCGAACTCGTCCCCGTCGGGGTCGGAGTCGTTCGCGAGCACCGGCACCGCGACCGAGCGGTCCGGGCGCATGATGACGGAGTCCTTGACCGCGTAGGGCGCCTGGTTCACGCCCTCCGGCGGCGCGATGCCGATGCGGATCGTGGCCGTGGACTCGGCGCCGAGCCGGTCGCGCACGCGGTACGTGAAGGTGTCGACGCCCGCGGTGTCGTCGAACGCCTGGTAGACGAGGTGGTCCGACCCCGTCTCGACGATGCGGCCCTTGCCGGGCGACGACGCGAGCCCGACGAGCTCGACGGAGTCCCCGTCGTCGTCGATGCCGTCCAACGGCACCGCGATGTTCACCCGGCTGCCGGCGAGCACACGGGCGGTGAGGTCGCGCGGCCGCGGCGCCGCGTTGGTGTCGGCGTTGACGGGGATCACCTGGATGGTGATGTAGCCGGCATCCTTCTGCCCGGTGCTGTCGACCGCCTCGTAGGTCGCGTAGACGGTGCCGGTCTTCTCGGACGCGCGGAAGCGCACGGTGTCCTGCGAGACGAAGACCTCGCCGTCCTCGGGATCGGTGAGCGGCGGCACGAGGTCGGGCGCGACGTGGATGGTGTCGCCGTTGGGGTGGTAGTCGTTGTCGAGCACCGGGATCGTCACGACGTCGCCGGCGCGCACCACGACCTGGTCGTCGTTGGCGACGGGTGGCCGCAGCTGGGCGGGCGCCGGGATGGGGATGACGATGACGTCGCCCTCGGCCGACTGCGAGCCGTTCGAGATGCGGTACGAGATGCGCACCTGCTCGGAGAGCGCGGCCTGGTCGCTGATGCGCAGCGTCTCGTGGTTGAGCACCGCCACCGCGATGCCGGAGTTCGGCTCGACGGTGACGGACTGGACGACGAGGATGCCGCCGGACGGGTCGGAGTCGTTCGTCAGCACGTTGACGAGCACCTCGCCGCCACTGGGCAGGAGCGCCACGTCGCGCACCGCGACGGGCGGCAGATCGGTCTCGCCCTCGGGGATGACGTCGACCCGCACGATGCCCGGGATGCCCGCAGCACCCGCGGCGACCAGGTACTGGACGTAGTACGTGCCGGGCGTCGCCGAGCGGAAGGAGAAGGTCTTGCTGGAGTAGTCGGGCACGATGTCGGCGCCCGTCACCGGATCGACGCGTGCCAGGCGCAGCGGCTCGCGCCCGGCGCCGACGTCATTGGCCAGCGGCGACACGGTCGCGGTCTGGCCCGTTCGCACGGCGACGTAGTCCGCGTTCGTCACCGGATCGATCGAGCCCACGGGCCGCACGTCGAACCGCACGGCGCCGACTGTCACGTCGGAGCCGTCCGAGACGGTGATCTCGACGTCCTTCCGGCCCTGCGTCCCGCCGACGGCGCGGTACGTGATGCGGCCGTCCGACGTGAAGTCCGCCTCGTCGCCCTCGGCGGGCACGACGGAGCTCAGGAACACGTCGTCGCCGTCCGGGTCGATCCAGTCCGGCAGGACGTTGTAGGTGATCGTGCCGCCGGCCTCGACCGCCACCGTCGTGACGCGTTTCTGCGTCGGCGGGGCATTCATGTCCCAGCCGTGCACGGCCAGCGACACCCTCGCGGTGTCGGTCCCGCCACGGCCGTCGGCGACCTCGTAGGTGAAGGATGTCGTGCCCTGCGCGTCTTCGGGAACCGCGATCTGCAACGCGCGGCCGTTGTCGATCGACTGCACCTCTCCGACCGACGGACCGCCGTCGAGCACGCGCATCGTGAGCACGTCGCCGTCGGGATCGCTGTCGTTGTCGAGCAGGGGAAGGATCGTGGTGCGGCCCGGGCGCACGCCGAGGTCGTCGTCGTTCGCGTCGGGCGGCGTGTTGATGTCGGACCGTTCCGGGAGCACCGTCTCGGTGGTCTCCTCGGTGGTCTGCTCGTCGTCCTCGGTCTCGCCCTCGGGCGGCGTGATCTCGTCCCAGTTGTCGACGCGCTGCAGGTCCTCCGCCGCCATCCACGTGGCTCCGCCGACGATGTCGTTGAGCACCACGACGTCGCGGTTGACGCGGAACTTCAGCAGCGACGTGGGCTCGATGCCCTCGATGTCGACGGCGAGATCGTCGCCGTCGCCGGCGCAGTCGCGCACGAACCGGCCCGAGCCGGTCCACGCGGCGTAGCCGCAGCCGTCGAGCCAGACCGGCTCCGCGGGCGCGCCCTCGGATCCGGCCTTCACCGTCGTGGGCTTCGACCCGTCGAACGGCACGCGCACGAACGCCGACTCCGTGGAGAGCGACACCGCGTCCGCCGCCGCGGAGACCTGCTGGAGGACGGCGTTGCGTCCCCCGTCGACGATCGTCGCGCGGCCGTCGACGATGACGGTGCCGGTGGAGCTGTCGAGCACGACCGGCTTGTCGCCCACCGCGGTGACGGAGAGCTCAGCCTTGTCGTCGACGTCCGGCAGACCGCTGCGCACCGGGTCCTCGGGGGCACCGTCGGAGCCGGTGCGGATCGTCACCAGCTCGCCGGTCTCGGGTGCGACGGCGTAGACGACGCCGTCCACGCCGACCGCGGCATCCGCTCCCTCGCCGAGGTTCACGATCGGGTCGGTGCCCTCGATCTGGAAGGAGCCGACGCTCTGGCTGGGGACGACCCACAGATCGCCGGACGCGCGATCGAGGATCGCGACGGTGTCGCCGCCGAGCGCCACGTCGGCGTCGCCGGGCATGCCCGCGGCGCCCGACATCGCGACCATGCCGGGGTCGATCACGCTGAGCGCGGAACCGGCCTGGTCGACGAGCAGCACGGTCGAGCCGGACTGGAGGATGTCGTAGTCGTCACTGGTGGTGCGCAGGCCGCCGTCGAGCACCTGCGACTCGTGGTTGAAGTGACCGACGAGGAGGCTCGACCGCTTGGTGACCCAGACGCCGCCGTCGTGGAGGTCGACCTCGGTGGTGGGCACGCCCTGATAGACGAACGCGAGAGTGGTGATCGTGACCGCAGCCGCGGTGACGGCGCCGGCGGAAGCGAGGGCGCGGGGGCGCGCCCGAAGCCAGGTGAAAGACTTCATCGAACCTCGGCCTCCGGGGTCTCGTGCGTCTCTACGTGGCGTCGGGACCTGACGTGGGGCGTCGGGCGCTCACAAAGACATGGGGGAACGGTCCAGCCTAACCCGGCGCACGGCCTGCTATGGGACGGGAAGTGCCATCACGAAAATCGTACCCGGCCAGGCGAGAACCGCCGATGGGGACAAACACCCATCGCGCTCTCGAACCACCTCGACGAGCCCGCGCCTCGCGCCGCGGGCGCGCCGTCACGACCGGGTCGCTGCCCCCGCTGACGCGCCGACGTACTCGCGCAGGTGCTGGGCGGTGAGCGTCTCGGCGCTCGCGACGAGGTCGGCCGGAGTCCCCTCGAACACGATCGCCCCGCCGTCGTGGCCGGCGCCCGGACCGATGTCGATGATCCAGTCGGCATGGGCCATGACGGCCTGATGGTGCTCGATCACGATCACGCTGTTGCCGGCTTCGACCAGGCGATCCAGCATCCCGAGCATGTTCTCGACGTCGGCGAGGTGCAGGCCCGTGGTCGGCTCGTCGAGCACGTAGATCGCCCCCTTCTTCGACATCGAGATCGCCAGCTTGAGGCGCTGGCGCTCACCGCCCGACAGCGTGTTGAGCGCCTGCCCGAGGGTGAGATAGCCGAGGCCGACGTCGATCATGCGCACCAGGATCGTGTGCGCGGGCCCCTTGGCGAAGAACGCCGCCGCGTCGGAGGCCGACATCGCGAGCACCTCGGCGATGTTCTTGCCGTCGAGCGTGTACTCCAGCACCTCGTCGCTGAAGCCCGACCCCTCGCACAGCTCGCACAGCGTCTCGACGGTCTGCGTGAAGCCGAGGTTGGTAATGATCACGCCGAGCCCGCGGCACGCGGGGCAGGCGCCCTCGGAGTTGGCGCTGAACAGCGCCGGCTTCACGCCGTTGGCCTTGGCGAACGCCGATCGGACGGTGTCGAGGATGCCGGTGTACGTGGCCGGACTGGAGCGCCGGTTGCCCTTGATCGGCGACTGATCGACCACGACGACGTCGTCGAAGGCCGGCACGTTGCCGTGGATCAGCGACGACTTGCCGGAGCCCGCGACGCCGGTCACGACGGTCAGGATGCCGAGCGGCACGTCCACGTCGACGCTCTTGAGGTTGTGCTGGGTGGCCCCGCGGATCTCGAGCGCGCCCTTCGCCGCGCGGGTCGACGGTTTCAGCCGCGCCCGATCGTCGAGGTGACGGCCGGTGATGGTGCCCGACGCGCGCAGCCCCGCGACATCCCCCTCGTACTGCACCTCGCCGCCCGCGCGGCCGGCACCCGGGCCGAGGTCGACGATGTGGTCGGCGATCTCGATCACCTCGGGCTTGTGCTCGACCACGAGCACGGTGTTGCCCTTGTCGCGCAGCAGCTTCAGCAGCCGGTTCATGCGCTCGATGTCGTGCGGATGCAGTCCCGCCGTCGGCTCATCGAAGACGTAGCTGATGTCGGTCAGCGGCGAGCCGAGGTGGCGGATCATCTTGGTGCGCTGCGCCTCACCGCCCGAAAGGGTGCCCGACGATCGGTCCAGCGACAGGTAGCCGAGGCCGATGTCGATGAACGACGCGATCGTCTGGCGGAGGCCCGCCATGAGCGGCGCGACGGACGGGTCGTCCACCGTGTCGAGCCACGCCGCCAGATCCGTGATCTGCATGGCCGCGGCATCCGCGATGCTGAGCCCCAGGATCTTCGACGACCGCGCCCCGTCGTTCAGCCGCGAGCCCCCGCACTCCGGGCAGGGCATGAACTTCACGGCCCGGTCGACGAACGCGCGCACGTGGGGCTGCAGCGAGTCGCGGTCCTTCTGGAGCATGGACTTGGTGATCTTCGGCACGAGGCCCTCGTAGGTCATGTTGATGCCGTTGATCTTGACCTTGGTGGGCTCCTTGTAGAGGAAGTCCTCGCGCTCCTGCGCGGTGTAGTCCTGGATCGGCTTGGCCGGGTCGACGAAGCCCGACTCGGTGAAGCCCTTCACCATCCAGCCGTCGGGGTTGTAGCCGGGGACGTTGATCGCGCCGTCCTGCAGCGACTTCGTCTTGTCGTACAGCTCGTCGAGGTCGACGTCGCTGGTCTCGCCGAGACCCTCGCAGCGCGGGCACATGCCGCCGGTGATCTCGAACGAGCGGCGCTCCTTGACCTTCTTGCCGCCCTTCTCCATCGTCACGGCGCCGGCACCCGACACGGACGGGATGTTGAAGGAGAACGCCTGCGGAGACCCGACGTGCGGCTGGCCGAGACGGCTGAACAGCAGCCGCAGCATGGCGTGCGCGTCGGTCGCCGTGCCGACGGTCGAGCGGGCGTTCGAGCCCATGCGCTCCTGATCGACGATGATCGCGGGGCTGACGTTCTCGAGCGCGTCGACATCGGGGCGACTGAGCTGCCCCATGAACTGCTGCACGAACGTCGGGTACGTCTCGTTGATGAGGCGCTGCGACTCGTTCGCGATGGTGCCGAACACCAGCGACGACTTCCCCGAACCGCTCACCCCCGTGAAGACGGTGAGCCGACGCTTCGGGATCTCGACAGACACGTTCTTGAGGTTGTTCTCGCGGGCACCGACGACGCGGATGACCTCGTGCGAATCGGCGATGTGCGTGCCGGCGGGGCGGGGATCGGATGCCATGCCCACAGTCTGCCCGGCGACGCGGACACCGCGCTTCCTGAATCCTGCTCGATCCCGCGGAGTCTGCCCCGGCTCGACGCGTTTCGTCTCGCTCGTTCCTCGCTCGCTCAACGACCGAGGCTGTGGTTCGGGGTCACAAGGCGTGGCTTCCGCGCCGACGTTGCCGCGTGTTGTGACCCCCGAACGCGTGCGGTGGTGGTTCGGGGGTCACGAATGGTGGCTTCGGCGCGGACGTTGCCGCGTGTTGTGACCCCGAACGCGTGCGGTGGTGGTTCGGGGGTCACGAACGGGCGACGGGAGGGTGGATGCCGCGGCTCAGGCCGCGGCGGAATCCGCGGGCTCGACCGCGAAGTTGTCGCGGAAGACGCGGGTCGGGTCGTACGCCGCTTTGACCGCGCGCAGGCGGGCGAGCGTCGCGGGCGGGAAGGCCTCGGCGATCCGCTCGGGGCGCTGGGACGAGTCGAAGCTCAGGTACGAGCCGTCGATGTACGCGGCCACCTCGCGCCACTGGACGTCGAGCCGGTCGGGGTGCGATCCGAGCGCCGTGACCGAGAAGTTCGCCGACCGGTGCGCGTAGGCAGTGGCATCCTCGGCGACGTCGGCCACGGCCCCGCCGACCGCGCGCAGCTGGAAGAACGGCACGGCGCCGGACTGCAGCATCCGTGCCGCCGCCGCGGCGAAGGCGGGCGTGACGTGCTCGATGAGACCGGAGCGCGAGTGCGGCTCCCCCGCACCGTGCTGGGGGCCGAGATCGGCGTTGCCCATGATCTGCGCGTACGTCGTCAGCTGCACCGACTGCTGCACGAGCGGGGCGAGCTCGGCGAACGGCTGCAGGCGGGCGATGATCGTGTCGGGGTCGTCGGAATCGACGACGCCGTACAGCTGCACGACCTGCGGCTGCCCCGGCCGAGGGCCGCCGGTCATGAGGAACATCGTGAGATCGCGGGGCGACGCTTCGACGATGCGGCCATAGCCCTCGAGGAACGCGGCCACGTCGTCGACCTGGAACGCGAGCTGCGCGTAGCCCACCTGACCGATCTCGTCGACCTCGAACTCGAACGCGGTGACGATCCCGACGTTGGCGCCGGCCCCGCGGACCGCCCAGAACAGGTCGGGATGGGTCTCGGCATCCGTCCGCACGATCGAGCCGTCGGCGAGCACCACCTCCGCCGCGCGCAGGTGGTCGATCGTGAGGCCCTGCTCGCGCGCGAGCAGGCCGATGCCGCCCGCTGTCGCGAGGCCGCCGACGCCCACGCCCCCGTAGTCGCCGGAGGTCAGCGCCCAGCCGTGCTCGCCCAGGACGGCGGCGACCTGCGCCCAGCGGGCGCCGGGTCCGACCCGCACCAGGCGGCGATCGACGTCGAGCACCTCGATCTCGTCGAGGCGGCGGAGGTCGATCACGATGCCGCCGTCGTTGGTGCTCCGGCCGCTGATCCCGTGGCCGCCGCTGCGCACCGAGAGGGGAAGCTCGGGATGCCGCCGCGCGAAGCCGATCGCCGCTGCGACCTGCTCGGCCGACGCCGGCTGCAGCACGAGTCCCGGCGCGCCGCCCCGCATGTAGGTCGCGCGCACGTCGCCGTAGTCGAAGTCGCCGGGCTCGATCGCGTGGAGTCCTTCCGGGACGTCTTCGTAGGCGATGCCGTCGCGGCGGGCGGCGAGCGCCGCCGATGACCTCACCGGCGCGGCCGAGACGCCGCGGGTGCCGCGTTCGGCCGCGACGAGCTCGCGCACAGCGGGGGCCACGTCCTCCCCGAAGCGCTGCAGCAGGTTCGGGTCGTCGCCGGCGAGGATGAACGTGCCGATGCCGTCCTCGAGCGCGAGCTGCGCGAGGCGCTCGGCGAACTCGCGCGGGTCGGCGGCGAGCTGGCCGACGTTCAGCAGGCGGCGGATCTCGCGCGGATCACGACCGACCGACGCCGCCGCCTCGTCGATGGCGGCGTTGCCCTTCGCGAGGTCCCCGGGCTGCATGTACCCCAGCGACGGCAGCCAGCCGTCGCCCTTGCGGCCGGTCAGCGACAGCATGCGCGGCTTGTACGCCCCGATGTGGATCGGCACCTCGTGCGCGGGCCGTGGGCCGCGCTTGGCTCCGTGCACCCGGTGGTACCGGCCGTCGGTGAACACGCCGCCGCGTGCGTCGGTGCGCCACAGTTCGCGGATGAGATCGATCGCCTCTTCGAGCGCCGTGACCGCCTGGCCGGGAGTGAGGCGCGTACCGCCCATCGCCTCGATGGCGTCCCAGAACCCGCCGGCGCCGAGCGCCAGATCGAAGCGCCCGCCCGACAGCAGGTCGATGCTCGCCGCGGCGCGTGCCACGACCGCCGGCGGCCGCAGCGGCACGTTGAGCACGTTCGGCGCGATACGGATGCTGTCGGTCCGCGCCGCGACGTACGACATGAGCGTCCACGTGTCGAGGAACGCCGGCTGGTACGGGTGGTCCTGGAACGTGACGAGATCGAGGCCGGATGCCTCGGCCACTTGCGACAGCAGCACGGGCGCCTCGGGGGTCGCTGCGGCCGGGGTGATGAAGGCGCCGAATTCGAGCGCGTGTCCGTAGTCCACGGGGTCCTTTCAGCCGATGGTCGCGCTGCGGCGGTTCGGCGCGGCCGCCGTCGCGGCCGATGAGTCGAGGGTTCCCGGGCGCATGCCGGAGACCAGGATGTCGAGCAGGAGGTCGCGATCGGCAGGGGCGCCGAGACGTACGGCGTGCTCGATGCCGCAGATCAGGCGCTGCAGCTGCGCGACCGACAGGTCGTCGCGCGCCACACCGTCCCGCTGCGCGCGCGAGAGCACCGCGTCGTACCCCGCGAAGACCTTGCCCCGCGCGACGGAGCACTCGTCGTGCAGGCCGGGATCGGTGAGGGCGAGGTCCGTGAGCACGGTCTCGAGGCCGCCGTCCTGCAGCTGCAGGACGACCGCTTCCTCGAGGAACCCCCGGAACGCGGCGTGCGCATCGGGCTCGCTGAGGGCCCGGTCGGCCGCCGCACCCAGGCGGAAGAGGGTCTCGACGCTGAGGGCCTCGATCAGCGCCCGGACGGTCGGGAAGTGGCGGTAAACGGTGCCGATCCCGACGCCGGCATCGCGGGCGATGTCGTTGAGCCGCAGTGAGCGCGCGTCGTGCCGGCGCGCGACTTCGAGAATGCGCTCACGGCTGCGAACAGCATCGGCTCGGGGGCTCATTCCTCCAGCGTACACCCGAAACGGATAAGCTATCCGTTTCTAGGACATCACGCGCCAGCAGCCGTCGACGTGATCGTCGACCATGCCGGCCGACTGCATCAGCGCGTACATCGTCGTCGGCCCGACGAAGCGGAAACCGCGCTTGCGCAGGGCCTTGCTCAGCGCGTCCGACGCCGGGGTCGTGGCGGGCACCTCCGCGAACGTCGCCGGGCGACGATGGGATGCCGGGGCGAACGACCACATGAACGTGTCAAGCTCACCCGGTTCCAGGTCGAGCACGAGCCGTGCGTTGGAGATCGTGGCCTCGATCTTGGCGCGATTGCGGATGATGCCGGCATCCGTCATCAATCGCGCGATGTCGTCCTCGCCGAACGCCGCCACGGCTGCGGGCTCGAATCCCGCGAAGACCTCGCGGAACCGCGGACGCTTGCGCAGGATCGTGATCCACGACAGGCCCGCCTGGAAGCCCTCCAGGCTCATCTTCTCGAAGAGCGCCCGATCGCCGTGCAGCGGAACGCCCCACTCCTCGTCGTGATAGCGGGCGTATTCGAGGTCGTCGCCGACCCACGCGCAGCGCGCGCGGCCGTCGGCTCCGAAGCGGACGTCGATGCTCACCCGGTCAGACTATGCGCGGGCACCGACCCGCCGGCCCGCACCGGAGGCAGACCCGACCGGCCGTTCAACCTTCATGTGGAGGTCACACGTTCGGTCGCCGGAGGCCTCCCCCGTCGCTTACCTTGGAATGTCGGGCCTGTGCGGTCCACGCAGGGAGGAAACGCCATGAAGATCGTCGCTTCGTCGGACTGGCGGGATGCCATCCCGTTCGACACTCTCGTGCTGGTCGCCGACATCGTGCCCGGAGAGCCGACGCGGTGCTTCACCTGCGGCGCCGACTCCGAGCCGCGCGAGCGCAGCGAGCTCTGGGCGTTCAAGCACCGGCATCCGAAGAACCACGACGGCTACGTGCGCTTCTACTGCGCCGAGCATCGCCCGGAGATCCCGCGGCCGACGGCTGCGGCATCCCTTGCTCCCGCTCGCGCCACGGGGCGACCCGCGTCGCGGCCGGCGGCCGAGCGCCGTGTCTCGAAGCCGACCATCCCCGACCGCGTGCGCGCGATGTGCCCGAACTGCTTCGTCGAGATCTCGGCGACCGGCGAGTGCGGCATGTGCGGCTGGGCCGCCTGACCCACCCTTCACTCGCGCGCCGGCGCCCTCCTGAGTGACATCGGAACACGAAGGAGGGGACCGCGTACCCGATGCGCGGCCCCCGGTGAAGACGTCCTCCGCCACGCGCGAAGCCCGATGCGCGGACGGCTCGGAAGCTGCCTTCACAAGGGATCTGTCCGGAACCACCCGATTCCGGACCCCCTGTCACGCATCGTTACCGTTCCGTGACCTCGCCGGCCGGCGACGATCCCGTCACTTCTTCTTGAGCGACTTCTCCGACACCGGCGCGTTGCCCGACGCGGCGAGCGCGCGGTAGTAGTCGCGGGCCTCGTCCTGACGGGCACGCTCGGCACCCGACGCGATGGGCGCCCGCACGTGCTCGGGCGCGAAGCCGTAGGCGTCGACGAGATCCTGCGCGTGGGGGCGCAGCCGCGCGCTGAGGCGATCGATATAGCGGGAGACGGATGCCGCGCGCTGCGCCGAGAGCCGCCCGCTGATGAGGTACCACGCGAGGTGCTTCTCGATCAGGTGCATCCCGAACAGATCGCGCAGCCACGTGAGCACCTGCGCGGTGCCCTCGTCGGAGACGCGGTTCACCCCGTCGGTGAACGCCTCCCACTGCAGGAGCTCGGCGTGGGCGCGAGCCGCCTCGATGAGCTCGGCCTGGTGGCTGTTGAAGAGCTCGGCGGCCGCCGCCGGCGACAGCTTGGACGCCGGGCGCAGCGCCGACGCGACATCGGCCACCATCCGCTGCACGCGACCGGCGAGCAGCTCGTGCTGCTGGTCCTCGCGCAGGCCCAGCTCCACCGAACGGGCCGTCGAGCCGAAGTCCGCGACGGCCTGGCCGAGCTGACGCAGGCCCGCGCCGTGGAACAGCTTGCCGGCGGTCTGCCGTGCCGCGAAGCGGGCCAGCTTCGCGGCATCCGCCCCCTTGAACTGCTTGGCGTAGTCCGACAGGAGCCGCTTGCCGACCAGCTGCAGGAGGACGTTGTTGTCACCCTCGAAGGTGGCGTAGACGTCGAGGTCGTGGTGCAGGCCGACCAGGCGGTTCTCGGCGAGGAAGCCGGAGCCGCCGCACGCCTCACGGGCCTCCTGGATCGTGTTGAGAGCGTTCCACGTGCTGAGCGGCTTCAGCGCCGCGGCGAGCGTCTCGAGATCCTCGCGCTCGTCGGACGTGTCGGTGCGCCCCGAGAAGACCCCGTCGAACTTCCGCAGCAGCTCGTCGTGGCTGAAGAACTGCGCGTAGTTCTGGGCCAGCAGCGGCAGCAGGCGCCGCTGGTGCTTGCCGTAGTCGAGGAGCACGACCTCTTCGGTGCCGGCGCCGGAATCGAACTGGCGGCGCTGGTTCGCGTACGTCAGCGCGATGTGCAAGGCCAGTGCGGTGCCGGTGGTCGCGGCGCCGTCGAGCGAGACGCGGCCCTGCACCAGCGCGCCGAGCATCGTGAAGAAGCGGCGACCGGGGCTCGGGATGTCGGACGTGTACGAGCCGTCCGCGGCGACCTGGCCGTAGCGGTCGAGCATGTTGAAGCGCGGCACGCGCACGTGATCGAACGCGAGGCGACCGTTGTCGATGCCGTTGAGGCCGCCCTTGACGCCGTCGTCCTCGCTGATGATGCCGGGCATCATGTCGCCCTGGTCGTCGCGGATCGGCACGAAGAAGCAGTGCACGCCGTAGTTGACGCCGCCGGTGATGAGCTGCGCGAACACGGTCGCCGCCTTGCCGTGGAGCGCCGCGTTGCCCAGGTAGTCCTTGTACGCGCCGCGGAACGGCGTGTGGATCACGAACTCCTCGGCGTCGGCGTCGTAGGTCGCGGTCGTGCCGATGGCCGCGACATCCGATCCATGGCCGGTCTCGGTCATCGCGAACGCGCCGGGGATCGAGAGGTCGAGGATGCCCGCCAGCCATTCCTCGTGATGCTTCTCGGTGCCGAGCTGGAACACCGCCGAGCCGAACAGGCCCCACTGCACGCCCGACTTGATCTGCAGGCTGGGGTCGGCCAGCACGAGCTCCTGGAAGCCGGCGAGGTTCGCGCCGTTGTCGTTCTTGCCGCCGTACCGCTCCGGCATCGCGCGCTGCGAACCGCCGTGCTCGACGAGCAGGTGCAGCTGCGTCAGCACGCGCTCGCGGTGCTCGGCCATCGACTGGCCTTCGACGCGCCAGAACGCGGGGTCCTTGATCATCTCGCGGGCCTCGCGTCGGGTCTCACCCCACGTGCCGAGGAGCAGATCGGTGACCGCGGAGATGTCGATGCGCGGTTCGGATGCCTCGGCCGCCGTGTGCGGGGCGGTCGGGGCGCCGCCGGCGGGCGTGCGCTTGCTGGTGGCGGGCTTCTTGGTGCGGACGGCGGCGTCGGCCATGTGCATCACCTCTCGGTGCGATGGACAGAAGTAAGGTCACTTCGACGGTAGGACTCCCACAACCTGGACTCAAAGCGACTGGCGGAATCCCACAACGCGGATGCGAGACGGGTCGTCCAGGCGTTGTGCGAGACGCACAGGCGGGCGCGATCACCCCCCTGTGCGAGTCGGCGGACGGACGTAGGCTCATCGCCATGACGCCCCCGCCGACTGCGATCACGACCGCGTTCATCCCCGTCAGCGACGCCCGCGCGGGGGCGCACTGGTATGCCGACACCTTCGGCCTCGCCATCGCCGACGAGACCGACTTCTCGAGCGTGCTCGCCGGGTCGCACGGCCAGGTGACGCTGATGAGCCCGAAGAGCGGCATCCGCGTCGAGCCTGGCCTGCCGTGGGCGACGTGCAATTTTCGTGTCGACGATCTCGCGTCGGTGCACGAGCGACTCGCCCGGCTCGGTGCACACCCCGGCGACATGCTGGGCGACCCCGACCGCTGTCTGTTCTTCACCGCGACGGATCCCGACGGCAACACGCTCCTCGTGACGGACCGCTGAGTCGAGGATGCCGGGGGGCTGCCGGCGCGGGCACGCAGGGGTGGTGCGGTGTCGGCGGGACGGCGCACAATGGGCGCGATGAACGCAGCCGTGACGCTCGCGCCGTGGGGTCCTGCCGACCTCCCGCTGCTGGAGCGCGCCAACACGGCCGAGATGACGGCGCATCTGGGCGGCCCCGAGACACCGGCGCAGCTCGAGGAGCGTCAGGAGCGCTACCTGCGTCTCGTTGCCGCGGGGGAAGCCGCGATGTACCGGATCGAGGTCGACGGCACCCCCGTCGGCGGCATCGGATACTGGCAGGTCGAGCACGACGGCACGCCGGCGTGGGAGACGGGATGGCATGTCTTCCCCGAGTGGCAGCGGCGGGGGATCGCCGGGGCGGCGCTGAGGCTGATCATCCGGCTGGTGGCTGCGCGCGGCGAACGCACGATGCTCGTCGCCTACCCGGGCGTCGACAACCCTGGGTCGAACGCGCTGTGCCGCACCGCGGGATTCGCACATCGCGACTCGGGCAGCATGCCGTGGCGCGGCGGCCGGCTCGCCTTCAACACCTGGGTCCTCGACATGTCACCGCTCGACCTCGACGCCCGCGAACCCGACCTCGACGAGCGGTTCGACGAAGGCGTGCTCGACGAGAAGGTGTGGTGGCCCTACTACCTCGCTCACTGGTCGTCGCGAGAGCGCGCGGCGGCGCGGTACTCCATCGCGCCGGACGCGCTGGAGTTGCGCATCGACGCCGACACACCTCCGTGGTCGCCGGAGTTCGACGAGGGGAACCGCGTCTCGCATCTGCAGACCGGCCAGTTCTCGGGACCGCTCGGCAGCCCCGCCGGCCAGCATCGCTTCCGTGACGGTCTCGTCGTGCGCGAGGCGCAGCCCGAGCGCCGCCTGCATCTTCCGCGGTTCGGGGTGATCGAGGTGCGGATGGCCGCGGTGCGCCACCCGGACGCGATGGTCGCCTGCTGGCCGATCGGCTTCGAGGACCGGCCGGATGACTGCGGCGAGATCTGCATCGCCGAGATCTTCGGCTCCGAGATCGACGACGCGGGAGGCTGGGTCGGTGTCGGAGTGAAGGCACAGCACGACCCGCGCCTGCGTCAGGACTTCGAGAAGGTCCGCGTCGACGGGGACCTCACCGCGATGCACGACTATGCCGTCGAGTGGACGCCCGACGATGTGCGGTTCTTCATCGACCATCGCTGGGTCAAGACGGTGCGCCAGACGATCGACTACCCGATGCAGCTCATGCTCGACGTGTACGAGTTCCCCCGCGCCGACGGCACGCGCGATGTGGCGGCCCTCCCCCACGTGCTGCGGGTCGAGCGCGTGCGCACGTTCCCGCCGGCCTGACGCCCGGCGCGCACCCGGGACAGGGGGCTGGGCGTCGGTTCGCGCGTTCCTCAGTTGAGGAACCGAGCCGAGATGAGGAGCGACACGCGGTCGCATGCTCCGCAGCTCGGCGCAGATCCTCAGCTGAGGAAACGCACCCGGAGGAGGGACGCGTTCCTCATCTGAGGAACCTGGCCGGAATGAGGAGCGACACGCCGCGGCCGGCTCCGCAGCTCGGCGCAGATCCTCAGTTGAGGAACAGGCACTGCCGTCAGAAGAGCCCGACGATGCGGCCGTCATCATCGATGTCGATCGTGTTCGCGGCCGGAACCGCGGGCAGGCCGGGCATCGTCATGATGTCGCCGCAGACCATCACGACGAAGCGTGCGCCGGCGGCGAGGCGCACTTCCCGGATGTCGACGACGTGGCCGGTCGGTGCGCCGCGCAGCCTCGGGTCGGTCGAGAACGAGTACTGCGTCTTCGCCACGCACACCGGATAGCCGCCGTAGCCCTCGTCCTGCAGGCGCTTGATCTGTGCACGCACGGAGGTCGACGCCGTCACCTCCGACGCCCCGTAGATGCGGGTCGCGATCGCGCTCATCTTCTGCCACAGCGTCGCGTCGTCGGGGTACGTGAAGCGCAGCGCTTCGACAGGCTCAGCGACCCCACCGACAGGCTCTGCGCCACCCGGTCCCTGCGCCACACCCGGTCCCTGAGCCTGTCGAAGGGCGGCCACCGGACCGCGCGCGCACAGGCGCACCACCTCGCGTGCGAGGTCCTCCGCGCCGGCACCGCCCTCGGCGAAGTGCCTCGCGACCACGGCCGTGACCCCGACGGCCTCCGACGCGGCGAGCAGCGCCGAGATCTCGGCATCCGTGTCTTCCGTGCGATGGTTGATCGCGACGACCGCCGGGATGCCCCAGGTCTCGCGGATCGTCGTCAGATGCCGCACCAGGTTGGCAGTGCCGTGCTCGAGCGCGGCGACGTTCTCGTGCGGCAGGTCGGCGACCTCGACGCCGCCGTGGTACTTCATCGCCCGCACGGTCGCGACGACGACGGCGACGTCGGGTCGCAGGCCGGTCGTGCGGCAGAGGATGTCGACGAACTTCTCCGCACCGAGGTCGGCGCCGAAACCCGCCTCGGTGACGACGTAGTCGGCCATGCGCAACGCGGAGTCGGTCGCCAGGTACGAGTTGCAGCCGTGCGCGATGTTCGCGAAGGGACCCCCGTGCACGAACGCCGGGGTGTGCTCGAGGGTCTGCACGAGATTGGGGGCGAGGGCGTCGCGCAGGATCGCGGCCATCGCGCCATGGGCCTGCAGGTCGCGGGCCCGGACGGGCGTGCGGTCGCGCGTGTAGGCGACGACGATCTCGCCGAGACGCTCCTTGAGATCGGCGAGGCCGGTCGCGAGGCAGAAGATCGCCATGACCTCGCTGGCCACCACGATGTCGAAGCCGCCCTCGCGCGGGTAGCCGTTGCCCGGCCCGCCGAGGCCGATGACCGTGTCGCGCAGCGCCCGGTCATTGACGTCGAGCACGCGCCGCCACGTGACGCGCCGCACATCGATGCCGAGCGCGTTGCCGTGGTGCACGTGGTTGTCGATCAGAGCGGCGAGCAGGTTTGTGGCGATGCCGATCGCCGAGAAGTCACCGGTGAAGTGGAGGTTGATGTCTTCCATGGGCACGACCTGCGCGTACCCGCCGCCCGCGGCGCCGCCCTTCATCCCGAACACCGGCCCCAACGCCGGCTCGCGGAGGCAGATCATCGACCGTTCGCCGATGCGCCGGAGCGCGTCGCCGAGGCCGACGGTGGTCGTGGTCTTGCCCTCGCCGGCCGGGGTCGGCGACACGGCGGTCATCAGCACGAGCCGCCCGCGCGGGCTGTCGCGGAGGCTCTGCAGGTGCCGCAGCGACACCTTCGCCTTGTAGCGGCCGTACGGCTCGAGCTCGTCGTCGGGGATGCCGAGGTCCTGGGCGATCCGCCCGATGGGCCAGAGGTCGGCATGCTGGGCGATCTCGATATTGCTGGTGGCCACGCGGACTCCCTCGACACGCACCGTCCCCGGCGCCATGCGCGCCGTCGCGGGCACCGTCGCCCGCTGTCGTCAGCCTATGTGCGGGTGCCCCGGATCGCCGGGCGCGAGCCGGGCTTTTCCACAGCCCGGCGGCGGGCGGCGGGCAAGAGGGTGGTGCGGCCGCGGCCCGCTCTCTACCGTTGGAGCCATGGCGACGGCGGAGGTACGCAGGGCCACGGTCGACGACGCCGCGCGCGTGGCAGCGCTGCTGCACGACTTCAACACGGAGTTCGACACCGCCTCGCCGGGTGCGGCCGTGCTGGCCGAGCGCTTACGCGGCCTGCTCGCCGGGACGCAGACGTTCGCACTGCTGGGCGGGGAGCCCGCCGTGGGCATCGCCCTTGTGACCCTGCGTCCGAACGTCTGGTACCCGGGCCCGGTCGCGCTGCTCGACGAGATGTACGTCGCACCGCCCGCGCGTGGGGCCGGCATCGGCGGCGCGATCGTGGAGCGTCTGATCGCCGACTGCCGCCGTGACGGGGTGTCGGTCATCGAGATCAACGTCGACGAGGGCGACGTCGACGCGCAGCGCTTCTACGAACGCCACGGCTTCCACGGATCCGACCCGCAGACCGAAGAACGGGCGTACTACTTCTTCCAGGAGCTGTGAGCCGACCCTCCCTGCTCTGCTGGGGATGGACGCCCGCGAGCTCCGTCGACATCAGGTGTTCTCGCCGAACGCACACGATGCCGACGCGCGTGACGTGTCAACTCGGCGAGAGCACATGAAGCGGACAGCAAGACGGACGGATGCCGCGCCGCGAGGTCGCTGCGCGGCATCCGTTCCGCGGGTCAGCGCAGGGTCAGAGCGACAGCCCGTGGCCGAAGCGGAACAGCGGATCGGCGGTGTCGAAGGGTACGTCGGGGCGCGAGGCCTCGACGGCCGCCATCGACGACGGGATGTCGAACGGCAGCCTGCCCTGCGCAGGCGCTGCGCCGCTCAGCACGTCGAGCAGCGCCGCGCCGCTCGCGCCCCAGTTGCCGATCACCGCGTGGGCCGTCTCGACGACCGGACCCAGGAGCGCGGGGCGGTCGAGGAAGACGTCGACCACCGTCGGCACGGCCGCCGAGATCTCGGCGATGTGTGCGAGCACGTCGGCGGGGAACTCGAGTGAACCGGCGTGGAAGAAGTTCTCGAACGTCGTCTCACGCTGCTCGAACGGCGCCTGCAGGCGCAGGATCGCGACATCCGCCTCAGCTGGAGATGACACGACCTCTCCGTATGCGGCGGCGACGTCCGGCTCGATGCCTTCGACGTACAGCTTCACGCCGCGCGCGAACGGCAGCACGGATTCCTGAGCCTGTCGGGGAGCGTCCGATGCGAGGGCGCGGTTCGACAGCACGGTGATCGACGCGCGCTGGGCGGCGTCGCCTTCGGCGCGGAACTGCGCCGAGCCCACGATCGTGTCGGCCGCTTCGGCGTCGACGAACGGGTTGTCGAACAGACCGAGCAGGAACTTCTCGCGCAGCAGGCGGCGCGCCGACACGTCGAGGCGCTCCGGCGACACCGCACCCGTACCCACCAGCTCGACCACGATCTCGGGGCACGCCTCGCCGCCGAACTGGTCGGCACCGGCATCCAGGATCTTGAGCACCCGCTCGGCCGGTGTGAGGTGCTCGACACCCCACGCACGGGCGGGGAACGGCTGACCGAAGATCGCAGCGTCGTTGACGAGGCCCCAGTCGGTGCACACGATGCCGTCGAAGCCGTAGCGCTCGCGCAGCAGGCCGGTGAGCACCGACTTGTTGAAGCCGAAGCCGACCTCCTCGTACTCGGTGCCGACCGGCATGCCGTAGTAGGGCATGACCTGACGCACCCCTGCCTCGAAGGCCGCTTCGAACGGCTTCAGGTGCAGCTCGAACTTGCCGCCCGGGTAGACCTGCTCGCGTCCGTAGGCGAAGTGCGGGTCCTCGCCGTCCTTCTGCGGCCCGCCGCCGGGGAAGTGCTTGACCATCGCCGAGACCGCGCCGGGCCCGAAGGACTCGCCGTTCTGGAACCCGCGGATGTACGCGGCACCGAGTTCGCCCGAGAGCTCCGCGTCTTCTCCGAACGTCTGCAGCGCGCGCGCCCAGCGGGGCTCGGTCGCGAGGTCGACCTGCGGGTGCAGCGCGACGCGGATGCCGACCGCGGTGTACTCCTGGCGCGCGATGTCGCCGAACCGCTCGACGAGCGCCGCGTCGCGGGTGGCCGCGAGACCGAGGGCGTCGGGCCACTGCGAGAAGGGGCCGGCGAGCATCGCCGCACCGGGATTCTCGGTGAACGAGTGCCGCGGATCGGTCGAGATCGTCACGGGGATGCCGAGACGAGTGGATGCCGCGAGCTCCTGCAGCTTGTTGTGCCAGCGTGCGATCGCGCCCGCGGTGGGGGCGACGCCGAGCAGGTTGAAGTGCGTCATGCCCTTGTCGACCACGTACTCGCGGTTCGACGGGAGCCCGAACGCCGGGTCGGCTTCGGCGAGCTCGCCGTCCTCGCCCATGGTGATCATCGTCTGGAAGAGCAGGCCCGCCTTCTCCTCCACCGTCATCTCTGCGAGCAGCAGCTCGACGCGCTCGTCGACCGGCAGGCCCGCGTCGAGCCAGGGGCGCGCGGCGCCGGCCGAGGCCGAGGCCGAGGTCGCGGCATCCGTTGTCGTGGTGTCGGTCATCACTTCACTCCCTTGATGCGGTAGACGAGGATCGCGCCGGCGAGCGCGACGGCGGCACCGACGAGGTACCAGAGGCTGTAGCCGCCGATCGCGGTGCCCGCGCCGATGGCGATCACGAGCGGCGCGATCGCGGGAGCGATCGACTGCGGCAGCGCGTTGGCCATGTTGAGCACGCCCAGGTCCTTCGCAGTGTCGTCCGGATTCGGCAGCACCTGCGTGGCGAGGGCCAGGTCGACGGAGAAGAACGAGCCGGCGCCCAGGCCGATGATGCCCTGGGCCAGGATGACCACCGGCACCGACGGGGCGAAGGCGAGCACCACGAGACCGACCACCATGATGATGCCGGCGAGCGCGACGAAGGGCCGGCGCTTGCCGAACCGGTCGGACAGCACCCCGCCGAGCGGGCTGGAGATGACCATGCCGACGGTCGACGCCATGTTCGCGATCAGGATGGTCGAGATCGCGGTCTGCTCGTCGAGGTCGAACTTCTGCGTGAGGAAGTACGGCAGGAAGGTCGCGATGCCCGCGTAGCCGAACATGATCATGAACTTCGTCAGCCATGTCCAGCCGAAGTCGGGGTGCTTGACCGGGTTGAAGACGAACGAGCCGAAGAACTGGCCGACGGTCAGCCGCTGCGAGGGCTTCTGGTCGAGCCGGCGATCCTTCAGCAGCGCGACGAAGACGACGGCGAGGACGAGAGCGATGAGCGCCGGCACCAGGAAGCGCAGCACGTCGTCGCCGATGAAGTTGATGAGGAAGCTGCCGGCCAGGATGGCGAGGGGGGTCGTGATGCCCACGATGCCGGACACCCGGCCGCGGCTCGCGACCGGTGTCTGATCGGGCAGCGTCGCGTTGGCCGCGGCGAGCACGGCGTTGAGCGACGCCTGGGCGAGGCACCAGCCGAGGAGGACGACCCACACCGAGCCGGCGATGCCGATCAGCAGGAAGGCACCGACCCCGACGAGGGCGCCGCCGAGGATCCACGGGCGGCGCATGCCGAAGCGCGACGTCGTGCGGTCCGACAGGCGCCCCGCGAGCGGGTTGGCGATGAGCGCGAAGAGTGCGCCGACGCCGGAGACGAGCCCGAGGTTCGCGGTGGCCTGTTCAGGGGTGGCCGAGATGTGCTGGATCTTGAAGGCCATCGAGACCAGCACCGGCGTCAGCAGAGCCAGGTAGACGCCGAAGTTGACGGCGGCGAGACCCGGCGCGTAGCCGCGGGGCGTCTTCTCGGGCGTCGTGCCGGGGGCCTTGAAGCCGGTGGTGCCGGCGGCGGCGACCGTCGCGGCAGGTGACATCTCTGTCATCGGGAGTCCTTTCACACGGGTGGACGCCGCGTGGATACAGGCGTCCGCAAGCGTCGGCCACGACGCTCGCGGACGACGATACACGAAACCCGACCGTTTGGTAACTCAAAGCCGACCGCTTGGAAACCCGCCTCGCTATGATGGTCGAGACGAGAGGATGCCGCGTGCCGACGACGACCGCGACCGAGGAGGCCGCCCGGCAGCCGCGCGAGGTGAGCGCGACCCGGGGTGATCGCGCCCGGCTCACCCGCACCCGCATCGTGGACGCCGCGCGCGAGACATTCGTCACGCACGGCTATCGCACCGCGTCGCTGCGCGACGTCGCGACGGCCGCAGGCATCAGCCACCCGGGGCTGCTGAAGCACTTCGCCACGAAGGACGAGCTGCTCGCGGCCGTCGTCGAGTCGTTCGAGGCCGAGAACGAGACGCTCTTCCTCCAGCAGGTCGCCTCGGAAGACCCGGGCGCCCTCGCCTACTCGCTCCTCGCACAGCGCAATGCCACGATCCCCGGCTACCTGCCGCTCTTCGCCGCGCTCACCGGCGAGGCATCCACCCGACGTCATCCCGCGCACGAGCGGATGCGCGCGCGCTACGCCGATCTCCGCGACGTGTCGGAGGCCGCGATGGAGGAGGGAATCCTGCACGACACGGTCGCTCCGGACCGCGACCCGCGGGGCGAGGCGATCCGCATCTCAGCGGCCTGGGACGGCCTGCAGGTGCTCGAGCAGTACCTGCCCGATCGCGTCGACCTGGTCGGGATGCTCGAGGAGCATGAGAGCATGCTCGCCCTGCCGGTGGGATGGCGTGAGCCATCGGAGCCGCCCCCGGGCGCGGTCGCCGTCGCCGCGCCCGTGCCTCCGCTGCCGGACTTCTCCGGCGACGTGTGGGCGCTCGGGCCGGAGGCGGGCACGGATGTCTCGGGATACCGCGTCGGGCGCGAACGGCGGGCGCGGATCGTCGCCGACGCGACGGCGCTGTTCGCCGAGGAGGGGTACGGCGACACGAGCCTGCGCGAAATCGCCGAACGCGTCGGGGTGTCGAAGTCGACGCTGCTGCACCACTACGCGTCGAAGGAGCAGCTGCTGCGTGCCGTGCTGGCCGAGCGCGACCGCGGCATCCAGGGCCGAGCCTCGTTCGTTCCCGGCAACCGCGCCGCCGACGAGCTGCGAGCGCTCCCCCGCGGCGCCGCCGAGAACGCCACGGACGCGCCGGGTCTCATCGAGGTGTACGCGGTGCTGTCGTGCGAGGCCGTGCCGGCAGATCACCCCGCGCACGCATACTTCGCGCACCGCTACGTGCAGACGATCGACCACTTCGCGGCGCTGTTCCAGGCGGCACAGGCCGACGGCGACCTTCCAGCCCACCGCGACCCCGAGCGCGAGGCCGTCTGGCTCGTCGCATTGTGGGACGGCCTCCAGTACCAGTGGCTGTACGACCGTGCCGCGGTGGATGTCGCGGCCGAGCTCTCCGCCCACCTCGCCGACGTGCTGCCGGTGACCTGACGGCGCGGCGGCCACCGTGGTGCGAGAAGTCGGGTCCATCACGCGACGCGCCGGGCTCCGGCATCCGTTCCCGGCGTGTCGCCATCACCGGCTCTGCCTTCCCGCCGAGAGACGATCCGCGCTGCGGGCGGTCCCATCAGTGCCGGCGGTGCTCCACCGACCAGCCCGGCCACCCCGGTCGATCAACGCCAGAACAGTGCGATGAGGACGTTCGCCATGGCCAGGACGCCGGCGCCGATGAGAAGCGGCTTGAGCCGGCCGTCGTCAGCACCGCGCCGCTGGAGACGCCGCGAGCGCACGAGCCCGACGACCGACAGCGCCAGCACCGCGAGCGCCACCGCGAGCTTGGCGACGATCTTCCACCGATCCACTTCGAGATCGGAGACCTCGCGGACGGCGACGAGCGCGAACCCGGTGACGAGCGCCACCGTGGAGCCGATGACGAGCGGCAGAAAGTCGAACCCGCGCTTCCAGGGCATCTGCAGGATGTACGAGCCGATCACGGCAGCGAGGCCGACGATGTGCGCGAAGACGAGGGAGAGACGGACGATTTCGATGGGTGTCATGAGCGGCTTCCTGGTAAGTGAGCGTTTACTCACTAGACTGAAGGTTGCATCTCGACACGTCAAATCACCTCGGACCACATAGAGGACCTCATGAACGCCCGCGAACGAATCCTGGACGCCGCCGCGCAGGTCCTGCGCGAACGGGGCCTCGCAGCTGCCACCACCCGAGAGATCGCACGGGCTGCCGACTGCTCCGAGGGCCTGCTCTACAAGCACTTCGCCGACAAGCAGGAGATCTTCATGGCGGTGTTGGGCGAACGGATGCCCCGCCTGGCCAGTCCGGCATCGCTCGTCGGCACGTCCAGCGTCGTCGCCAATCTCGAGACGCTGGTCGCCCAGCTGATGGACTTCTATGTGCAGAGCTTCCCCATGGCGGCTTCCATCTTCGGCACGCCCTCCCTGCGCGACGCACACCGCAGCGACGTGGCACGACACGGCGGCGGGCCGGACCGACCCGCCGCCCTGGTCATGGCCTATCTGGATGCCGAGGTCGGCGCCGGCCGGCTGAGCAAAAGCGTCGACACGGAGGCCGTCTCGCGCGTGCTGACCGGCGCTGCACTGTTCGAGGCGTTTCAGGCGACGTATCGCGGCGAGGAGGCGATCACAGACGCCGACGCGATCGCACACCGTATCGTCGGCGCCGTCTGGGCCGGTCTCAGCGAACCACACGATCTCGACTGAGGCGCCCCGCTTGGCCGCGGCGCGCGTCGCCTGCGCCACATCGTCAGAGACGATCGCACGCCTCGAGCGGGGCGCGCAGCGCAACCGCTCAGGCGGCGGCGATGACCTCGAGCACGGCCTCGCCGTAGGCCTCGCGCTTCTTGGCGCCGATGCCGGAGACGCCGTCGAGATCGGCGAGGCTGCCGGGGCGACGTTCGGCGAGCGCGCGCAGCGTCGCATCGCCGAAGACGATGTACGCGGGCACGCCGAGCTCCTTCGCGACGCCGGTGCGCCAGGCGCGCAGCGCCTCGAAGACGCCGAGGTTCGCGGGGTCGAGGTTGTCGGGCGCCGTGGTCTTGCGCACCCGGGCGACGCCGCCCGAACGGCCCATCACATCGCGGCGCAGTGGCACCGCCGTCTCACCGCGCAGCACGCCGGCGGCCGGCTCACCCAGTGCGAGCGTGCCGTACTCGCCGCGGGCGACCAGGATGCCGCGGGCCAGCAGCTGGCGGATGACGCTGCGCCAGTCCTGCTCGCTGAGGTCGGCGCCGAGGCCGTACGTGGAGAGCTTGTCGTGGCCCTGCTGGCGGACGCGGTCGGTCGACCCGCCGCGCAGGATGTCGATGAGGTGGCCGGCGCCGAACGCCTGACCGCGCTCGCGCTGCAGCCGCACAATGGTCGACAGCAGCTTCTGCGCCGGGACGAGGCCGTCCCACGTCTCGGGCGCCTCGATGCAGGTGTCGCAATTGCCGCACGGGCCCGATGCCTCGCCGAAGTAGTCGAGGAGGTTCTGGCGGCGGCATCCGATCGTCTCGCAGAGAGCCAGCATCGCGTCGAGGTGCTGGCCGAGACGGGTCTTGAAGGCTCGGTCGCCCGGAGACTGGTCGATCATGCGCCGCTGCTGCACGACATCGCCGAGCCCGTAGGCCATCCACGCGACGGACGGCTCGCCGTCGCGGCCGGCCCGGCCCGTCTCCTGGTAGTACCCCTCGACGGACTTCGGAAGATCGATGTGCGCGACGAAGCGGACGTCGGGTTTGTCGATGCCCATGCCGAAGGCGATCGTCGCGACCATGACGACGCCGTCCTCGCGGAGGAACCGCGACTGGTTCGCGGCACGGGTCTCGGCAGGAAGCCCCGCGTGGTACGGCAGCGCGTCGATCCCCTGCGTCGAGAGGAACTCGGCGGTCTGCTCGACGGACTTGCGACTCAGCGCGTAGACGATGCCGGCCGATCCGACACCCTGCGACCGGATGAAGGCGACGAGCTGGCGGCGCGGGTCGGACTTGGCCTCGATGCGGTACTGGATGTTGGGCCGGTCGAAGCTCGACACGAAGTGCAGCGCGTTCGGCAGCTGCAGCCGCTCGGTCATCTCGCGGTGGGTCGCGGGCGTCGCCGTGGCAGTGAGGGCGAGCCGCGGCACGCCGGGGAATCGTTCGGCGAGGGCGCCGAGCGCGAGGTAGTCGGGCCGGAAGTCGTGGCCCCACTGCGACACGCAGTGCGCCTCGTCGATCGCGATGACGCTGAGCTTTCCGCGTGCCAGGAACCGCAGCGTCGTCTCGGTGTTCAGCCGCTCGGGTGCGACGTACAGCAGGTCGAGTTCGCCCGCGAGGTAGGCCCGCTCGACGGCCGCGCGTTCGGGCGGCGCCTGCGTCGAGTTGAGATAGGCGGCGCGCACGCCGTTGGCGAGGAGGGCGTCGACCTGGTCGTGCATGAGCGCGATGAGCGGACTCACGACGAGCCCGGTCCCCGGGCGCACGAGCGCCGGCACCTGGTAGCAGACGCTCTTGCCGCCACCGGTGGGCATCAGCACGACGGCGTCGCCGCCCGAGACCACCTGGTCGACGATGGCCGCCTGCTCGCCGCGGAACGCGTCGAACCCGTAGACCTCCCGCAGCACCGTGCGCGGATCCGCGCCGGTGAAGTCGCGCCGCGGGCCTGCCCCCGCGAACGGGTCGAAGTCGGTGGAGGGGCCGGCACCGAAGTCCGGCGGCGGCTGCCAGCCGTCCTCGGGCGGTGCCCACGCGTCGTCCGGCAGGGGCGCATCGCCGAACTCGGGCGGCAGGAGATCGGGCTCCCACGCGAGGTCGGCGTACGGGTCGCCCTGCGGGATGGTCACCCGTCCCAGCGTAGCCGCGGGATCCGACGTGATCCCCTCCGACGGCGAGCCGGCGGAGAACCCGGTCGCATCCGGCGGGCGGCGCGGCTGGGGAGGAGCCGGACGGTGAGGCGGCCGCGGTCCGGCGGTCCTCAATTGAGGCAACGAGCTCGAATGCGGGGCGACACGCCGCCGGCCGCTCCTCAACTCGGCGGCTTTCCTCAGCTGAGGAAAGCCGCTTCCGCCTCAGCGAACTGGCTCAACGCCACAGGGCTCTCAGCACCACTTGGCGGCGATGGCGTTGATGACGGTGGCGTTGCGGCTCGTCGCGACGCCGAGCAGGTTCGCCGCGCCGAGGGGGTCGACGTTGCCGGCCTGGTAGCCGGGACCCAGCAAGGCGTGCGCGACGCGTCCTCGCACCACCATGCCGCCGACCGGCGTCGCGAGCCCTTCCACGCGCGCCACCGTGTCGGCCGACAGCTCCTCCTTGAGCAGATAGACGTAGTGCCGCTCGAGCCCGGGCCTCTCGGCGCCCAGCGCCGCAGCCTCGCGAGCGATGTCGGCGACTTCGGCCGCAGTGAACACCATGGTCGGAACGTCGAATCCACGGTCGGCCGCGAACGCATCCTCGAGCGCCGCCTCGATCTTCGCCCGCGAGCGCATCGGCGTGGTGAACCGCACGTTGCCGGTGTTGATGTGCGTCTCGACGTCGGTGAACCCGACGCTCTCGACGGCACGCCGGATGTCGTCCTTCGCGAACTTGCGGTTCGCGCCCAGGTTGATCGCGCGCAGGAACGCCACGTAGGTCGGCATCACGCCATCATGACGGATGCCGTGGCCCGCGGCATCCGTTATCGTCTTCGTCATGCAATGCCTGTGACCTGCCTTCGTCACCATCTCCCGAACACGGATGCCGCGTCGCGGCGTCCTTCGAAAGGCATCGCATGTTCTCGTCCCCGTCCTTCCCGCTGCGCGGCAAGACCGCCCTCGTCACCGGCGTCTCGCGCCGACGCGGCATCGGCTACGCCGTCGCCACCCGGTTCGCGCGGCTCGGCGCCGACCTCTTCCTCCACCACTACTCCGCTCACGACGCCAACCAGCCTTGGGGCACGGACGACCTCGGCGCCGTGCGCGACGGCCTACGAGCCGAGCTCACGGCGGGTGCGCAGCTCGGCGACGTGAGCGCCGACCTGCGGGACGCGGCATCCATCCCCCTCGTTCTCGACGCGGCCCGGGCGCTCACCGGACGACTCGACATCCTCGTGTGCAACCACGCGCAGTCGGGCGACGACGGATCGATCCTCGACATGACGGCCGACCGGCTCGACTCGTTCTGGCAGACCAACACCCGCTCGACGATCCTGCTGACCCGCGAGTTCGCCGCGCGGCACGCCCGGGACGGCACGGCCGCGCGGCCCGGGGAGCGCGTCGCGCGTCGCGGCCCCTTCGCCGAACCGGTCGGGCGCGTGTTCTGGATGACGTCGGGGCAGATCCACGGCCCGATGCGGGGCGAGGTCGCGTACGCCGCGAGCAAGGCGGCACTTGCCGGCGTCACCCAGACCGTCGCGGCGGAGCTGCTCGACCTCGGGATCATCCTCAACACGATCGACCCGGGTCCGGTCAACACCGGCTACCTCGATCCCGCCACGACCGACCGGCCGCTCGAGGAGATCGAGGAGTGGATGCGGTCGACCCCGTTCGGCCGCTACGGCGAACCCGCCGATCCGGCGCGCCTCATCGGATGGCTCGCGACGCCGGATGGCGCGTGGGTCGTCGGCCAGGTGCTCTCCACCGACGGCGGACTCGGCCTCGGCTGACCTCTCTCCTGCTCGCAGCCGCCGTCGGGCTGCCCGCTCGACCGCGACAGTTTGCTGCGAGCGCGGCGTCGCGGGACGCAGCGCTCGCAGGAAAGAGCAGCGGATGCCGCGGCCCCGGGCCGCGCGACATCCACCGGGGGCCGCGCGGCTCAGAGCCGGACGACCTCGGTGACCCGCACCACGGCGGCCCCCGCCTCGACCGAGGCAGCGAGCTCGACGACCCCGCGGATGCGCCAGTCGTGGTCGCCGGCAGGATCGTCGACCGTCTGCTCGACGCGCCAGACACCGGAGGCGGCATCCGTCTCGTCCACCGTCACGAGTCGCGGTGAGCGCGCGGGACCGCCGGTGAGGATCTCGTCGTGCTCGTCGAAGTACGCGTCCAGCGCGGCCGGCCAGTCGACGTCGGGGTCGAGCTCGGTGAGTTCGTCGTCGCGCTGCAGGGCGGCCAGCTGCACGCGGCGGAACAGCTCGTTGCGCACCAGCACGTTGAACGCGCGCCGGTTGGTCAGCACCGATGGCGGCGCGGGCGGCACGACCGGGGCCGTGGGGTCGGCGACGGGGTTGACCAGGGCCTCCCACTCGTCGACGAGGCTCGAGTCGACCTGTCGCACGACCTCGCCCAGCCACGCGACGATGTCGTGCAGCTCGTCGGTCTGCGCCTCGGTCGGCACCGTCTGCCGGATCGCACGGTACGCGTCCGACAGATAGCGCAGCACGAGCCCCTCGCTGCGCGACAGCTGGTACAGCGAGATGAGCTCCGAGAACGACAGCGCCCGCTCGAACATGTCGCGCACCACCGACTTCGGCGACAGCTCGAAGTCGCGGATCCACGGCTGGCTCGACGCGAACACCTCGTATGCCTGGCTCAGCAGCTCCTCGAGCGGCTTCGGGTACGTGACCTCCTCGAGCAGGGCCATCCGCTCGTCGTACTCGATGCCGTCCTGCTTCATCGCCGCCACGGCCTCGCCGCGTGCCCGGTACTCCTGCTGCGAGAGGATCTGGCGCGGATCGTCGAGCGTCGCCTCGATGACGCTCACCACGTCGAGCGCGTAATGGCCCGTGCCCGCCGCACCGGGCGCGTCCTCGGGGTCCAGCAGGCCGATCGCCGCGAGCGCGAACGGCGAGAGCGGCTGGTTGAGGGCGAAGTTCGGCTGCAAGTCGACCGTGAGGCGGATCTGATTCCGGATGCCGCGGCCCGCGGCATCCGTGCCTCCGCTCCGGTCGATCTCGACCACACCGGCGGTGAGCAGGGTGCGGAAGATCGCGATCGCCCGGCGTGCGAGCTCGTAGCGCCTGGCTCGCGGTTCGTGGTTGTCGAAGACCAGCGACCGCACGTTCTCGAACACGTCGCCGCCGCGGGCGATGACGTTGATGAGCATCGCGGCGGTCAGCGACAGCTGCGGCACCAGCGGCTCGGGCTCGGCGTCGACGAGGCGCTCGAAGGATCCGAGGCCCCAGTTGACGACCCCGGTCGGGGCCTTCTTGCGCACGATCTTCCTGCGCTTGGCGGCGTCATCGCCGGCCTTGCGGAGCGCCGCCTCGTTCTCGATCTCCCACTCCGGCGCCATCACGACGACGGTGCCCGACGTGTCGTAGCCGGCGCGGCCGGCGCGGCCGGAGATCTGGTGGAACTCGCGTGCCGACAGCTGCCGCATCTTCGTGCCGTCGTACTTCGACAGCGCCGTGATCATCACCGTGCGGATGGGCACGTTGATGCCGACGCCCAGCGTGTCGGTGCCGCAGATGACGCGCAGCAGGCCGCGCTGCGCCAGCGTCTCGACGAGCCGGCGGTAGCGCGGCAGCATGCCGGCGTGGTGCACGCCGATGCCGGCCCGCACGTACCGTGACAGGATGCGGCCGAACGCCGTCGTGAAGCGGAACCCGCCGATGGCCTCCGCGATCGCGTCCCGCTGCTCGCGGGAGACGATCCGGATGCTCGACAGCGCCTGCGCCCGCTCCATCGCGGCAGCCTGCGAGAAGTGGACGATGTACACGGGCGCCTCGTTGGTCTGCAGCAGCTCCTCGACGGTCTCGTGCACGGGGGTGCGGGCGTAGGAGAAGTGCAGCGGCACCGGACGGTCGACGCCGGTGATCCGCGATACCGGACGGCCCGTGCGGCGTTCCAGGTCCTCCGCGATCGCGGCGACATCGCCCAGGGTCGCCGACATGAGCACGAACTGGGCGCGCGGCAGGAGCAGCAGCGGCACCTGCCAGGCCCACCCGCGATCGGGATCGCCGTAGTAGTGGAACTCGTCCATCACGACCTGGTCGACGTCGGCTCCCGCACCCTGGCGGAGCGCGATGTTCGCGAGGATCTCGGCGGTGCAGCAGACGATCGGCGCATCGGGGTTGACCGACGAGTCGCCGGTGACCATGCCGACGTTCGCAGCGCCGAAGATCTCGACGAGCGCGAAGAACTTCTCGCTCACCAGCGCCTTGATCGGCGCCGTGTAGTAGCTGCGTCCGCCCCGCGCCACGCACGCGGCGTGCGCGGCGACGGCCACCAGCGACTTGCCCGTGCCGGTCGGCGTCGACAGGATCACGTGCGAGCCCGACACGATCTCGATGACCGCCTCGTCCTGCGCGGGATACAGGGCGAAGCCCTCGTCGGCCGCCCACTCGACGAACGCGTCGTAGAGCGCGTCGGCGTCGGGTGCGGCCGAGCCGGCCGCCGCCGCCGCGGTCGCGATGGTATCGAGGAGCGTCACCGTCCGAGTCTGTCAGGTCACGTCACCGGGACGGACCGCGGGGGTGGGGGGATGCCGCGGCTGCGGCATCCCCCCACCCCGCCTGCGTGCCCGGGTTCAGCGCCCCAACTCTGCCAGGATGACGTCGGTGTAGGCGGCGTACCCCTCGTACGTCGGGTGGAAGTAGCCCGCGGGGTCGCCCACCGGGTCGGTTCCGAACCACGGATCGCTGGGCACACCCGGCACGAGCTGCACGCCGTGCCCTGCGAAGGCGTCGACCACGTCCGCGTAGACGACGTCGACACCAGTGGCGGCAGCCATGGCGACGGCGGCCTGGATGGCGGCGTTCAGGGCGTCGGTGGCATCGTTCACCGCCGCGACGAGGGCCGCGAGCTGAGCGAACTGCGGAAGGCCCGGCGGTGCCTCGAGCAGGTGCGGGTAGCCGGTGACGACGATCGTCGCATCCGGCGCACGCTCCGCGATCGCGTTGATCAGGGACGTGAGCGGAGCGACGAGCCCCGGTGCCGAACTGATGGCGTTCTGAATCGCGGCGAGGCAGGGCGAAGGATCGCCGCCGGCCGCGGCCATCGAGCAGGTCGCGTAGACCTGATCGAGATCGAGGTCGTTCGCGCCGACGGTGAGCGTCACGACGGTCGTCCCGCGGTTCACCTGCGACAGCTGACTGAAGGTGTCGGCGATCGTGGCGCCGCTGCAGGCCGCGTTGCGCAGCAGGTTGAACTTCGGCTCCGCATCGAGCTGTGCCGCGTAGCCGCCGTCGGTCCGGACGCAGGTGTCCAGCGGGGCACCACCGCCTTGGCCCGCGGCGATCGAGTCGCCGAGAGCGACGTACTTGGCGACCATCAGCGGTGAGGCCGTGGCCGGTCCGGCCGCACCCGCCACCAGCATGCCGGCTCCGAGTGCGACGGCCGCGAGCGCGGCCAGTAGACGTCGTTTCATGATTCCCCTTCGAATCCCTGACAGGATCGATTCCCCCGAATCGAACCGCGCACACCGCGGATGATGCCGACGATAGACCTGTGGCATCCCTCCCGCCAGGGGTGCGGCTGCACCCGCGGTGGCGGAATCCGGCGCGGGCGACGTACGTTGAGAACGACGACGGAAGGATTCCTGTGACCGACACCACTGCGCAGACCATCGTGACCCGCAACGACGAGGACCGCCGATACGAGGTGCACGTCGACGGCGTGCTCGCGGGATTCACCGTGTTCCGCATCGATGCGCGCGGACGCCTGCACTTTCCGCACACCGAGGTCGACCCGGCCTTCCGCGGGCGGGGCATCGCGCAGACGCTCGTGGGCGAGGCGATGACGGATGCCGCGGCCCGTGGCGAGACCGTCGTGCCCCACTGCCCCGTGGTGGCGAAGTACCTGCGCGAACACGAGGTGCCCGGGCTCACCGTCGAGTGGCCCGACCAGCCGCACCCCGAGTGAGCACTCCCACATGACCAGACTGGACGCCGACGACGCCGTCGCCACCGAATCGGCGGTCGACTGCCCAGGACCGCGCACGCTCCTGCTCGAGACCCGCGAGGTGCCGCTCGGTGGCGTGCGCGCCATGTCGGTGCACCGCTCGCTGCCGCAGCGCGACCTGCCGCTCGTCGGCGCCTGGTGCTTCCTCGACCGCTTCGGGCCGCAGCAGACGCGCATGCGCGTCGAGCCCCACCCCCACATCGGCCTGCAGACCGTCACCTGGCCCTACCTCGGCGAGGTGCGCCACCGCGATTCCGTGGGCAGCGACGTGGTCGTGCGTCGTGGCGCGCTCAACCTCATGACGAGCGGGGCGGGCATCTCGCACTCCGAATACTCGCTGGGAGAGGATGCCGCACCGCTGGACGCGCTGCAGTTGTGGGTCGCCCTGCCCGAAGCCCGGCGACACGGTCCTCCCGCTTTCGAACAGCACGCGGTGCTTCCCGAGCTGGAACTCGTCGCGGTGGACGGCGCCGCCGGCGCCGCGACCGTCGTGCTCGGCCGGCTCGGCGGCGTGGCCTCGCCCGCGACCGTGTACACGCCGATCGTCGGAGCCGAGCTGCGCATCGCCCCCGGCTCCACGGTGCGCGTGCCGTTGAACCCGGACTGGGAGCACGCCCTCATCGTCGTATCCGGCGACGCCGAGGTCGGTGAGGGCGACGCCGTGGAGACGGTGGCTGTCGACACGGCCCACCTGCTCTACCTCGGCACGCGACGCGACGATGTCATCGTCTCGAGCGGCGCCGGCGCGACGCTGTTCCTTCTCGGCGGCGAGCCCTTCGAGGACGACGTCGTGATGTGGTGGAACTTCGTCGGCCGCACGCACGAAGAGATCGTGGAGGCTCGCGAGGCCTGGGAGTCCGGAGGCGAGCGCTTCGGCCACGTCGTCGACCACGGCGACGAGCGGATCCCGGCGCCTCCGATGCCCGCCGTCCGGCTCACCCGCCGCCGGCGCCGGCTGTAACTCATCCCGGCACGCGGGCGCCGCGTCGGCGATTCCGATCGCGTCGGGACGCGGCATCCGTCTCCCGACGCGAAGAGGCGCCCGGGCCGCAGCCCGGGCGCCTCTTCTTGCCGGAACGCTTACGGGACGTCGACCGAGACGACCGTGCGCACCTGCGAGTCGCCGTAGCGCACGACACCCAGGTAGCTGCCCGCCTCGAGGCCCGACCACGACACGTTGTACGTCGTGGGCGTGGCCTGCTCCGCGTCGATCACCGCGGGGTCGGCGGTGAGCGAACCCACGCCTCCGGCCCCGACGAGGGTGCTCGTCGCCGTCCAGGTGAACGGCGCGGTGAACGCGTACACGTCCGCCGTGATCAGGTACCACCCGGCGGTCGGCTGCGCGATCTGCACGGCCTCATCGGCCGAGCCGGTCGCGGACGTCCAGGCCTGGTAGTACCGGTGATCGGTCTCGCTCACGACGCGCATGACCGTGAGGTCGAGGTCGCTGCCCGTGTCGTCCGACGAGTCCAGCTCGAACCGCGCGAGCTCGGTGCCGGCAGCCACCTGCACGAGCTTCTCGGTCTTGCCGTCCGTGGCCGCGCCGGTGGTCTCGTCACCGTCGATCAGCACGTCCTCCTTCGCGAGGCCGAACACGTTCAGCGGCAGCTCGCCGGTGTAGCCCGGGGTGATGGTGATGTCGACGTCGCCGTCGGCACCCTCACCCGAGACCGCCGTCGGGGCATCTGCCGTGACCGGGAACACCGCGATCGGCGAGCGCACCGACGTGTCGGCGCCGGTCCACGTGAGGAAGCCGGTCGCCCACTCCTCGACGGGAGCCGTCGCGTTGGTGAACTCGATGGTGAACGTCTGCGTCTTGCCCGCCTCGATCGTGAACGAGGAGGGAGTGACGACCGCGTCGACACCGGGCACATCGACCGATGCCGTGTACGTCCCGGCTTTGGCAGCCGTCACCGTGCGGGTGATCGTCTGGTTGCCGGCCAGCGCGCCCACGCCGATCGAGGCGATGTTGAGGTCGCTCGGGTCGGTCGGGTCGACACCCTCCCAGTAGTCCGCACCGAGGGCGCCCTCGATGTACGACTGCCAGTCCGAGGCACCGTTGAGGTACAGCAGTCCCGGGTTGAAGTACTTCGTCGGGTCGACGTGTCCGGCACCCTGCGTGAACGGGTCGGTGACCGGCTGGTTCTTCGAGTCGACGAGGTCGTACGCGGTCGTCATGAGCGCGGACTTCACCTCGGCCGGCGTCGCCTTCGGGTACTTCCCGAGGTACAGGGCACCGAGACCGGCGACGTGCGGCGACGACATCGAGGTGCCCGACATGAAGCCGAACGTCGGCGCGGATCCCTTGGCGTTGTTCGTCGCCGCGAGGATCGCCACACCGGGGGCGGAGACGTCGGGCTTGATCACGTCGCTGCCGTCGGCCAGCATCGGTCCGCGGCTCGAGAAGCCCGCGATCTGCGGCGTCGGCGTGGGGATGCCCGTCACGTTGTCACCGACGAGGGTGATGGTGGCGGCCGCGTTGCCCTTGACGTACGCCAGGAGCGCGTCGCGGTACTGCGCGTCGATGTGCACGGTGGGCACCGAGTGGAAGTCGTTGTCGAGCGAACCCGGCGTGACGTTGACGAGCACCATTCCGATGCCACCGGCCTCGGCGACAGCCTGCGACTTCTCGACGCGGGCGTTGGTACCGCGATCGCACACAACGATCTTGCCGGCGACCTTGGCCGGGTCGAGCGTGCCGAGGAAGCAGAGCGAAGCCTCGTTCGGTGCGGCGCCTGCGAGGGCTGCCTCACCGGCGTAGACGGCGTTGCCCGAGACCTTGCCCTCGGGCTGCGAGAACACCGTCACCGAGGCGCCGACCGCCTGCTGGCCGTTCCACTGCACCGTTCCCTCATAGGTGGGAATGGTGGATGCTGCGACCGTCGTGTACCACGGCGATGCGTGGTCGGCGGTGGCGGCGTCGGGGCCGTCGTTGCCGGCACTCACCGACACGAAGACGCCCGCGGCAGCGGCGTTGAGGAATGCGATGTCGTCAGCCTGCAGCACGCTCGTGGCGGAGCCGCCGCCGATCGAGTAGTTGATGACGTCGACGCCGTCGGCGACGGCGGCGTTGATGGCGGCGATCAGGTCGCTGCCCGCGCAGATGTCGTCATCCGTCGAGAGCGGGTCCGGTCCGCCGTAGCAGGCCTTGTAGGCCGCGACCTTGGCGGCGGGAGCCACTCCCGAGATCTTGCCGAAGTCGATGCCCTCGACCGAGGCCGAGACGCCGAAGTTGCCCGCGGCGGTGCTCGCCGTGTGCGAGCCGTGGCCCTCGAGGTCACGCGGTGATGCGAAGTCCGTCTTGAACGAGAAGCCCGAGGCCGCGGCACCGGTGTTGAAGTAGCGCGCGCCGATCAGCTTGGTGCTGTAGTCCTGCTTGCTCCACTGCTCGCCGGCCACGCGCTGGGTCACGAACGTGCCGCCGTCGGCCTTCTTGTAGACGATGTTGTCGCCCGAGAGATAGGGCTCGCTGCTCGGCTTGGTGCTCAGCTTGCTGCCGGCGAACGAGGGGTTCTCGGGCGAGATGCCGGTGTCGACGACGCCGACGACGATGCCCTTGCCCGCCGCTGCCGTGCCGCCGACGCTGTCCCACACGCCGCCGCTGCCGTTCGCACCCGCTCCGAGACCGAGGAACTCCGTCGAAGGCACCGCGGCGGTCGGGTGGTAGATCTCGTCGGGGAACACCCCGAGCACGTCCTTGTCGGTCTGCAGCTTGCCGACCTGCTCTGCCGTCAGGTCCGCACTGAAGCCGTTGAGCACGACCTGGTAGGTGCTGGCCGGAGTCACACCGTTCTCGGTGGCGAAGTCCGCCTGCTCCTTCTTGAGATGCGCGACGTACTTCTGCGAGTTCGCGGACTGCGCGTCGAGCTGGTTGCCCTTGCCGGGCTTGGTCGGGGCGATACCGCTCACGCCGCCGTCGTAGGTCGCGAGGGGCGCGCCCTTCAGGACGACGATGTAGTGGCCGCCGGCGGCGTCGACGGGAACAGGTGCTGTCACCGCCTCGGGTACCGCGCCGAAACTTGCTGTGGCAGTGCCCGCGAACAGCGCGGCGAGTGTGACGACCGCTGCTGCTCTGACGGAGGATCGACCCATGTGTGGCCTCCAGGTTGATGTGCTGGGAGTTGCCGCGCCACATCGTTGGGGCGCAGCGATCTCAAACGTAACTGTCAGCGGAATCTCAGTAAATGAGAGATGTGTGAGAAACGTACTTCCGTAGCCAAGTACGCTGGGCAGGTGGCTGATCGAACCCGGATTTCAACGAGCGTTCTGCTCACCTGCGCCGCGATCGGCGTCGCAACGGGTGTTCTGCAGGCCGGAGCCGGTGCGATCAGCGGCTTCGTCTCGGCGGGTGCGCCGATCCTCTACGGGCTCGTCCTCGGGGTCCACGTCCTTCCCGGTGTCGTCGCGCAGGATCTGCTGCGCCGGCCGTGGGTCGCCCTCATCACGCACCTCATCGCCGCCCTCGTCGCCAGCGCCATCGTGCCGCTGTGGATCGGGCGCTACATCGGCACGGCCCTGCTGATCGGCGGCCTGCAGGAGATCATCGCGGCCACGTCGCGCTATCGCCGCTGGGAGCCCTGGCGCTTCTTCCTCTCGGCGGTCATCGTCGGCGCCGTCATCGCGGTGGCGATCTGGTTCGCGGCCGACGTCACGAAGTTCGCCCTGTGGGCGCAGATCGTCTACGTCGCTCTCTTCATCGTCGGCCCCGTGGCGTGGACGGCCATCGGCCTCGCCATCGGCGGTGCGCTGCGCCGCGCCGGCGTGGCTCGCCGCAGCCGCGCCTGACGCGCCACTCCCCGCGCCCGCGCCCCGGGCCGCAGCGCCTGCCGCTCCCGGCCGCCCCGCCGTCGCCGTCGCGCGCCCGTGGGACGTCTTCCCGTGACTTGCCGTATATATACGCGACACCCTGGCGTGTCGCGTACATATATACGCCAAGTCATCCGATTGGTGGGGGGCGAGAAGGCGGGTAAGTTAGGGAAGGCTAAGTTTCCTTCGACGATCGGATGCCCGTGCCCTCTGCCGTGCCGCTGCTGCGGGTGCGCGGGCTCGGCATCACCCATGACGGCGAGACGACGCCGGCTCCGGCATCCATCTCGTTCGACATCGCACCGGGAGAAGTGGTGCTGTTGCTGGGTCCCAGCGGCTCGGGCAAGTCCACGTTGACGCTCGCGCTCAACGGCCTGCTCCCGCAGGTGGTGCCGGCGAGCGTCACCGGATCGGTGGCGGTCGACGGGCTCGACACGCAGACCACGCCCGTCGCCGAGCTCAGCACGCGGGTCGGCATGGTCTTCCAGGATCCCGACGCACAGCTGGTGACCGGCACCGTGCTCGACGAGGTCGCGTTCGGACCCGAGAATCTGCGGATGCCGGTGGCCGAGGTGCTCGCCCGCGCCGAGGACGCCCTCCGCCGCGTGGGCCTCTGGGAACGCCGCGCCGAGAACCCCGACCGGCTGTCGGGCGGCGGGCGACAGCGCCTCGCGATCGCGTGCGCCCTGGCGATGGGGTCGCCCCTGCTCGTGTTCGACGAGCCGACCGCGAACCTCGACCCGGCAGGGATAGAGGAGGTCTATGCCGCCCTCGCGGAGCTCGTCTCGGCGGGCGACCGGGCCATCCTGCTGGTGGAGCACAATCTCGACGCGGCCGTGGGCTTCGTCGACCGCGTGCTGGTCCTCGGGCACGACGGCCGCCTCGCCGCCGACGGCACCGTCGACGAGGTACTGCGCGACCGTGCCGAGGATCTGCACGACATGGGCGTGTGGCTGCCGGTGTCGACGATCGCCGCACTGCGGCTGCGCCGCGCGGGATTCACGCTCGACCCTCTGCCGCTGACCCCCGACGAACTGCGCGACGCCCTGGAGACGGAGGATGCCCCGGCGGGAGCCCGCCCGTTGAGCGAGTCCACCGGAGCGTCCCCCTCTCCCGGGTCGTCGAGCGAGTCCACCGGAGCGTCCCCCTCTCCCCGGTCGTCGAGCGAGTCCACCGGAGCGTCCCCCTCTCCCCGGTCGTCGAGCGAGTCCACCGGAGCGTCCCCTTCTCCCCGGTCGTTGAGCGAGCGAGGAACGAGCGAGACGAAACGCGCCGAGCCCGCGGGCCCGGTCGGTCCGGGGCGTTTCGACTCGGTCGCCGGCGCTCCCTCGCTCACCGACCGGGGTGCGGAGCTTCCGGACACGCCCCTCATCACGGTTCGGAGCCTCACCCTCCGCCGCGGGCGCAGCGACGTGCTGCACGGCGTCGACCTCGATGTGCCGCGAGGCGCCTTCGTCGCGGTGGTGGGGGCGAACGGCGCCGGCAAGACCAGCCTCATCCAGGCCCTCGCCGGCGTGGTCGCACCGCCGAAAGGCACGGTGCACGTCGACGGACTCGACATCGGCCGCGCCGACGCCCGCACGCTGAGCAGGCGCATCGGCTTCGTGTTCCAGAACCCCGAGCACCAGTTCATCGCGCACACCGTCTTCGACGAGATCGCCCACGGCCTCCGGCGGCAGCACCTGCCCGACGACGAGGTGCGCGCGCGCACCCTGGCGCTGCTCGAGCGGTTCGGGCTCGACGGCAAGGCCGACAGCCATCCGTTCCTGCTCTCGGGCGGACAGAAGCGGCGGCTCTCGGTCGGCACGGCGCTGGTCGCCGGCGCACCGGTGCTCGTGCTCGACGAGCCGACCTTCGGGCAGGACCGCGCCCGCGCCGACGAGCTGCTGTCGCTGCTGTCGCAGCTGAACGCCGAGGGCACCACGGTCATCGTCGTGACCCACGACATGCAGCTCGTGACGGAATACGCCGACCGCACCGTGATCCTCGCCGACGGCCGCGTGCTCGCCGAGGGCCCCACCGCCGCGATCTTCGCCGACGACGCGCTCATCGCCCGTGCAGGCCTGCGCCCGCCTCCGCTGCGTCGCGCGCTGGGCGGTGTGCAGCGGCATCCCGAGCTGTCCCGCATCGCGCGCCTCGCCGACCTCCCCGGCGCTTCGGGCACCCCCGTCACGCGTCCCGCGCCCGGGAACGGCGTGGCGAGCGCTGCCGAAGCCGCCGGCACCCACCCGTTCCCCGAATACGGAACGGCGCCCGCGCACTCCACCAGCGGGGGGAGCGAGAAGTGACCGACGCCGGCCCTCTCACCGCGGCCACAGCCGTGCACAGCCCGGTGGATCCGTACGCGACGCGGGTCCAGGCATCCGGGATCCGCTTCCTCTACGCGCTCAACCCGCTCGCGAAGCTGGCTGCGCCGCTGCCCGCGATGGCGGTGCTGGTGTTCGTGAGGGATGCCGCGACCCCCGCCGCGTTCCTGCTGCTCGCGTATGCCGTGCTGCTGGTCGGCGTCGACTTCACACGACGGCTGGCTGCCGTGCTCTTCCTCGCCCTGCCGGTCAGCGCGCTGGTGATCGGCTTCGGGTTCGCGCTGTGGACGGACCCCTCGCGCGTGGACCAGTCCGTCGTGGTGTGGCAGCTCGGCGGCTGGACGATGTACGGCGGGGCACTCGCCGTCGGCGGCGCGACGGGTCTGCGACTCTCGGCGATCGTCGCGCTCACGCTCATCGCGGGGCTGTCGACCACGGGACCCGACCTCGTGCGCGCGACCGTGCAGCAGCTGCGCGTGCCGTATCGCATCGGCTACACGGCGCTGGCGGCGTTCCGCTTCGTGCCGCGGTTCGGGCACGAGCTCGACGTCATCCGTCAGGCGCACCGCGTGCGCGGCGCGCACGGCGGTCGGGGTCCGCTCGCCGCGGCGGCGCGTTGGTTCGGCTATGTCGTGCCGCTCATGGCCGGCGCCATCCGCCATGCCGAGCGCGTCGCCCTCGCCATGGACGCCCGCGCGTTCGGCGCGCATCCCGACCGCACCGAGCGATACCTCGTGCCCTGGCGCGTGCGCGACACGGTCTTCGTGCTGGCGTTCTGGGCGGTGTCGGCCGCGATCCTCACCTCCTTCTTCCCCTGGGGTCTGTCATGACCCCGCCCGCGCTCGACTCCCCTGTCGCACTCACCCCCCTCGCCGTCATCAAGGAGCACTGACATGGCACCGGTTCCCCGACTCGTCAAGCCCGATACGCAGGGCCTCGTGCATCTGCAGGTGCTGCGTACCGAGCGCCTCGCGCCGCACTGGCTGCGGGTCACGCTCGGCGGAGGCGAGATCGACAGGTTCCGCCCGATGGGCTACGACCAGTGGTTCCGTCTCTTCCTGCCGCTGGGCGGCGACGAAGGGCTGGACCGCCTCCCGGCGAAGGCGAACAAGATGTTCGGGTACCTCAAGTACCTCCGCATCCCCGACGGCGTCCGCCCGGTGATGCGCAACTACACGGTGCGCGCCTTCCGTCCCGCGACCGCCACCGCGGATGCCGAGATCGACGTCGACTTCGTGCTGCACGGCTCGGCGGCCGACGGCACAGCGGGTCCGGCATCGCGGTGGGCCGAGACCTGCGGACCGGGCGAGAGCGTCGTCATCATCGACGAGGGACTCACCTTCAACCCCGAGCGGGGCACGGATCGCGTCGTGCTCGTCGCCGACGAGACGGGCCTCCCCGCGGTCGCGGGCATCTGCGCCTCTCTTCCGGCGCAGGCGACCGGCCTGGCGATCGTCGAGGTGCCGTCGGCCGACGACGCCCTGGAGTTTCCGCACCCGCCGGGCGTCGACGTCCAGTGGATCGTGCGCGACCACGATGTCACGCCCGGAACACCGGCGTTGCAGGCGCTGCGTGATGCCTCGATTCCGGATGCCCCGTTCCACGCGTACGTCGTGGGCGAGCAGGCCCTCGCGACCGAGGGTCGCCGGCACCTCGTCGGCGAGCGCGGCGTCTCGAAGGACCACGTGAGCTTCTGCGGCTACTGGCGCGTCGTCGGCGCCGCCTCCGCGCCGCTCACGAGTGGGCCTCCACCGCGGTGCGCTGCGACTTCGGGGCCGGGTGACGACGGCGTATCTGCTGACCTGCGCCGCCATCGGTGTCGCCGGCGGCGTGATGCTGTGGGGCGCCGGCTGGATCTCGACGGTGCTCTTCGCGACCGTGCCGTTCATCTCGGTCGCGATCGCCGGGCTGTGGCTGCTGCCGGCGACCGTCGCGCTGCGGCTGCTCGAGCGGCCGTTCGCCGGCATCCTCGTCGGGGTGATCTCGGGGCTCGTGGTGTTCCCGTTCATCGGAGCGGCCGTGTGGTGGGCGTTCTTCGCCGAACTGGCCTTCCTCGTCTGCCTCTACCGCTCTTGGCGCACGTGGCAGTACTACGCCGGCGCCGTCTTCGTCGGCGTGGTCTACCCGATCTTCGCGGCGGCCTCGTTCAACCTCGCAGCCATGCCGCCCTGGACGCTCGTGACCTTCTTCGTCCTCACGATCGCCAGCTGCCTCGCGGGCGTCGGGCTCGGCATCCTCGTCGCCGATCGCCTGCGCAAGGCCGGCGTCGCGAAGCTCGCCCGTCGGCGCCCACCCGTCACCCCCTGAGCTCCGCAGTCGTGTTCCGCGTCGGTGCGCCGACGGGACGGACAGTTCGTGACTGCGGAGCCCCGGTGCGGTGAACGCACGGACGACGGATGCCGCGGCCCGGACCCTCGCGAGAGGGCCGGGCCGCGGCATCCATCGTTCAGAAGCGAGTCAGCGCTTGCCGGCGATCTGTCGGCCGACGATCTCGCGCATGATCTCGTTCGTGCCGCCGTAGATGCGGTGGACGCGGGCGTCGAGGAACGCGCGGGCGATCGGGTACTCGGTGATGTAGCCGTAGCCGCCGTGCAGCTGCACGCAGGTGTCGAGGATCTCCCACTCGCGCTCGGTCGTCCAGAACTTGACCTTCGCCGCCTCTTCGGCCGACAGCTTGCCGTCCTTGTACGCCAGGAGCGCCCGGTCGAGGTACGCCCACATCACGTCGACGGTGGTGGCGACATCCGCCAGCTTGAAGCGAGTGTTCTGGAAGTCGATGATGCGCTCACCGAAGGCCTCACGGCTCTTGGTGTAGTCGACGGTCCACGCCAGGGCCGCCTGCGCGGCGGAGCCGGCGGCGATGCCGATCGACAGACGCTCCAGCGGGAGGTTCATCATGAGCTGGATGAAGCCCTGACCCTCCTTGCCGCTGATGAGGTTCTCCTCGGGCACGAAGACGTCGCTGAACGACAGCTCGGCCGTGTCGTGGCCGTGCGAGCCCATCTTGTGGAGCTTCTTGCCGTGGTCGAAGCCCTCCATGCCGTTCTCGATGATGAGCAGGCTGAAGGCGTCGGGGCGGTTGCCCTCGCCGGTCTTCACGAAGGTGACCACGATGTCGGCGGTCTTGCCACTGGAGATGAAGGTCTTGGCGCCGTTCACGACGTAGCCGCCCTCGACCCGCTTCGCGGTGGTCTTGATCCCGCGCAGGTCGCTGCCCGCGCCGGGCTCGGTCATCGCGAGCGCGCCGAGGATCTCGCCGGTCGCCATGCCCGGGAGCCACTTCTCCTTCTGCTCCTGCGTGCCCATGTGCACGATGTACGGCACGGCGAGGTCGTCCTGGATCCCGAAGGCGCCGGCGAGCGAACCGGCTCCCGCGCCGATGACCTCTTCGTTCACGATCGTGCGGAAGCGGTAGTCCTGGAGCATGCCGGCGCCGCCGAACTCCTCCGGCACGGAGAGGCCGATGAGGCCGGACTCGCCCGCGGCCAGCATGGTGGCGCGGTCGATCTCGCCCTCGGCGTCCCAGCGCTCACGCGCCTCGTTCGTCGCATAGCGCTTGACGAACTCCTTGACGACGTCGCGGAACGCCTCGTGATCTTCGTCGTAGATGTCGCGCTCCATGGTGCGCCTTCCTCTCGTCGTTCTTCTCTTCGCTGAGCTCGAGTGCGTGGAGACGCGTCCCCGGTTGGAATTGCATCTCACCGCATATGGTACTCAGTTTCACTGGACGGATGCCGCGACCTCGGCCGGAAGCGGTGCTCGGAGGGCAGCGGCCGCGTGGGGGCACCAGCGGGGTTCGGCGCCGACGCGGCGCGATGCCGCTGCCGCCACGGGCGACCAGCCGGGGCGAGGCCTGAAGGACGGCGTCAGCCGAGATACGCCGGGGCCGGGTCGAGGCCGAAGAACTCCTCGAGCGATGTCCACCCGCCGTCGTGGTACGCCTGGGCGAGCTCTGTGCCGATGTAGCGCAGGTGCCAGGGTTCGGGGTTGTACCCGGTCACCGGGGTGGCGCCCTCCACGTAGCGGACGATCCAGCCGTGCTCCCACGCGTGATCGACGATCCACTGGCCCTGCGCGGAGGCCGCGAGATCGTCGAGTGTGCCGCACGCGCCCGCGCAGGCCACGACGTCGGCGCCGAGGCCCAGCTGATGCTCGCTGTAGCCAGGGCGTGCGCTGACCTGGTCGGCCCCGTCGCCGCGCTCGGCGACATGGCGCCCGTAGGTCTCCTGCTGCGTCTGGTACGAGCGGAAGCCGCTCTCGAGGGCGATCTCGCCGACCCCTGCGTTCCGCGCACCGGTGACGAGCGACGCGAGAGCGGATGCCGCGTCCGAGCGCAGTGCGCCGCCTTCGATGTTGCGCACCCCGTCGGGAAGGACGAGCCCGCTCGGCCGGTAGTCGATGGGGCTCGTGGGGCGGATCTTGTCCACGACGGTCCACATGCGGGCGGAGTCGCCCAGGTTCACGCAGGGCGCCCGGCCGTCAACCACGGCGGACCGGAACGCCTCACCACCGCCGGCCGCGAGAATCGCTGCGGTGTCGTCGCCGCCCTGGATCGCGGCCGTCACGGCAGGTAGCGTGCAGATGTCGGCGACAGGCGGCGACTGCTCGACCTGCGGCACGGGGAGCTGATCCACGTGGCGCGGCTCGGCCGTCAGCGAGAGCGCGGCGTCGCCGGCGCCCGACGGCAGCGTGGGCAGCATCATGGCGGTCATCGCCGCTGATCCGAGCAGCAGGGCAGCACCCGTGGCGAGACCCGCGACGACGACGAGCCGCCGCGTGATCCGTCGCGGCCGCGCATGGCGCACGGGCAGCGCGGCCTCGTCGACCGCCAGCAGCTCGGCGGCGCGGGCGGCCCGTCGCTCGCTGACGGCGCGACGACCCTGACCCCCGATCCGGCCCCGCGGCCGGATGCCGAGAGGCGGCACCGCGTGCGCCGCCGACGTTCCGAGCTGCGTATCGGGGGCGGGTGATGCGGCCGGCGCGGATGCCGGCTCTGCTGCCAGGGGCCGGAGTTCGGGGGGCAGCGCCGAGGGCGCGGCATGCGACAGCGAGCTCGGCGCGAAGTCCTCGCTCGGCAGTTCGAACGCCACGACCGCGTCGGCCGCGGGGTCGGCCTGCGCGCTGCGGGCGCGGCGATCCGCCTCCTCGCGCATCGCTCGGGCGGCACGACGAGTCTTGGGGGCGGCTCGGGGGGTAGCGAGCCCGCCAGGCTCCGTCACGCCTGCCATTCTGGTCGGGACGAGGCGTTTTGACCAGCCGGACGGCATCCCGCCCGTCGATGTTCTATTCCTTCGCACGGCGTCTTGACTTAAGTTCGAAGCTTTGTTCTCATGGAGTCATGCGTTGGCAGGGTCAAGAACTGGGTGTCTCGGATGCCGCAGCCCTGCCCGGCCTCGAACAGCTGAACGGTCTGGTGCGCTCGGTGACGACGCCCGAGTTCGCCGGCGTGACGTTTCATGAGGTGCTCTGCAAGTCCGCACTCAACCGCGTGCCCAGCGCTTCGGCCATGCCCTTCGACTGGACGGTGAATCCCTACCGCGGCTGCAGCCATGCCTGCGTCTATTGCGTCAGCCCCGACACTCTCGTGCTCTGTGCCGACGGCCGCCAGCGGCGCATCGACGAACTTACGATCGGCCAGGAGATCATCGGAACGGAGCAGAGCGGCGACTATCGACGCTATGTCCGCACAGAGGTGAGGGCGAAGTGGACCACCCGCAAACGCGCGTACCGCGTGACGCTCGCCGACGGAACGGAGCTCGTCGCGAGCGGTGACCATCGGTTCCTGACCGAACGCGGATGGAAACACGTCATCGGGGCGATGAGCGGCAGCGATCAGCGCCCCTATCTCACGACCAGCAACCGCCTGATGGGTTTCGGTCTGGGCGGTCGAGCCACCCTCGGCCCCCGACTGGGTGGCGAATTCCGACGAGGTTACCTGTCAGGAATGATCCGAGGTGACGGCATGCTCTTCCACCGCTCGTACACCTCTCCCAGTCGTACGCGAGAGCTCCATCTCTTCCGACTCGCCCTCGCAGACACGGAAGCGCTCGATCGCACACGCCGGCTGTTGGCCGATGAGGGCGTGCCGACGAGGACACGGCCGTTCGCGCCGGCAAGCGCGACGCGCCGCGCGATGACCGCGATCCACTCCGCACGTCGAGCCGACGTTGCGACCATCGAAACGATCGTCGCCGTCCCTCCGCTGCGTACCTCCGCCTGGCACGCGGGATTCCTCGCGGGCATCTTCGATGCAGAGGGCTCGTGCTCCCGCGGCATACTTCGGATCAGCAACAAAGATCCCGAACTGCTGCAGCTGATCCAAGACGCCCTCGACGCACACCGATTCCCGCACGTCCTCGAGCCCCTGCGATCGAATGGTGTGCGCAGCGTCCGCCTTTCGGGTGGTCTCCCCATCCGCCAGCGCTTCTTCCGACTCACTGAGCCCGCCATCACGCGAAAGCTCGACATCGTCGGAACCGCGGTGAAGACGGTCGCCGATCTGAAGATCGTCAGCATCGAGGATCTCGGGCACGACATCGACATGGTGGACATCACGACAGGCACCGGGGACTTCGTCGCGAACGGCGTCATCAGTCACAATTGCTTCGCGCGGGGGACGCACGAGTACCTGGAGCTCGACGCAGGGCGGGACTTCGACACCCAGGTCGTCGTCAAAGTGAACGTCGCCGACGTGCTGCAGAAAGAGCTGCGTCGGGGAAGCTGGCAGCACGATCCGGTGATGCTCGGCACGAACACCGACCCGTATCAGCGTGCCGAGGGGCGCTACAAGCTCATGCCCGGCATCGTCTCGGCGCTGACCGAGTCGGGGACGCCGTTCTCGATCCTCACGAAGGGCACGCTCCTGCGGCGCGATCTGCCGATGCTGAAGGATGCCGGCGCCGCCGTGCACGTGACGCTCGCGATGTCGATCGCGGTGTTCGACGACGAGTTGCAGCACCTCATCGAACCGGGCACGCCGAACGCGACCGCGCGTCTGGAGACGGTGCGGGCGGCGACCGAGGCCGGTTTCCGCGTCACCGTGTTCCTGATGCCGATCATTCCGCACCTCACGGACTCGATCGCCGCGATCGACCACGCGCTCAGCCGCATCAAGGCCGCGGGGGCGGTGCGCGTCGTGTACGGCGCCCTGCACCTGCGCCCCGGCGCGAAGGAGTGGTTCCTGCAGTGGCTGGCGGAGCGCCACCCCGAACTCGTGTCGTCCTACCGCGGCCTCTACCCCGGTGTGACGACCACCGCCCCGAAGGCGTACCGCGCGTGGCTGGCGAAGCGGGTGCGGCCGCTCCTGCGCGTGCACGGCCTCGACGGGAGCGCCGAGGACGAGAGCCCTCGCGGCACACCGGTCGCCGGCCTGGCCGACCGCGCCGAGGCCCGCAGCGCGCCGCCCATCATCACGACGTCGCGCGGACGAGCGGCCGCCACCTCGCTGCGCGCGGCCGCGGCGCGCGTCGCACCCGGTGAGGAGGCATCCGCCCGGCTGTTCTGACCGCGGTGTCTAGACCGGGACCGGTGTCGCCGGCTGATCGAACGGCGTCGCGGGCGCGACGGTCGCAGCAGGGCGGTCGAGTGCCGCAGCCGCGGCGCCGACGGGCGACTCGAGGTGATCGAGCACCGCGTCCAGCACGATGTCGGCCCCCAGGATCCGGTTGTGCCCCAGACCGGTCGTCGGGAGGAAGGTCGCGTCGGGGTTCGCGGACCGGATGCGCACCGACTCCGCGAACGGCACGAAACGGTCCCTCTCGTCGTGCGCGAGCAGCAGCGGCACCCCGTCCGGCAGGGGGCGGCGCACGGCCGAGAGCCACTCGAACGGATCGGGATCGCCGGGGAAGTACCGGGCGGCGAAGCGTTCACGCAGGCGCACCGTGACCGCGTCCGAGTAGCCGACCATGCGCTGGAACTGACGCAGCAGCTCATCCGCATCGGCCAGGGACGATACCGTGACGACGCGTGCGGCATCCGCCCCTCCCGCGACGGCGACAAGCGTCGCGAGTCCGCCGAACGAGTGGCCGATCATCGCCTCGAAGGCGCCATGGCGCTGCTGCAGATCGGCGTACACATCGAGCCAGTCGACGAGATACATGTGGCGTCCTGCCGACTCGCCGTGCGCGGGGCCGTCGAAGGCGACCACGCGATACTGCTCGGCGACGAGCTCCCGCACAAGCCGTGAGAACTGGCTCGCGCGACCGAGCCACCCGTGCGACAGCACCACCGTGCGCGGACCACGGCCCCACTCGTAGGTGACGACGTCGACGCCGCGCCGATCGATGCCGGGAATCCGCACGGTGCGCCGCCGGGCCTGCGACATCGTGGCCTTGTCGTCGTCGTGCACCGGGCGCGGTTTGGCGACGTGGGCGAACAAGGGCATGGCGACAGCGGCCCCGGCTCGCGGAGACAGCGCGCCCACGGCGCGAATGGATGCGCCGGCTGCGGCGAAGGCGGGATTCATGGTGCTCCGATCCGATGAATACGAACGATCGTACTTATGAATACGAACGATCGTACGGTAACCTCGATTCGTGACACAAGCCCCCGTCGATCGCCGTCGCGTACGCGGCGACGAGTCTCGCCGCGCGGTCCTCGCGCACGCGGTCGACACCGCAACGGTGGATGGGCTCGACGGGCTGACGATCGGCCGGTTGGCGGATGCCTCGGGCCACAGCAAGAGCGGGATCGCCACCCTGTTCGGCTCCAAGGAGCAGCTGCAGCTCGCTGTCGTCGCTGCGGCCCGCGAGGTGTTCATCGATCGTGTGGTCGCGCCGGCCCGCGCGCGTACGCCTCGCGGCCTCGTGCGTGTCTGCGCGCTGCTGTCGGACTGGCTGGCGTACTCACGCGACCGAGTGTTCAGCGGCGGCTGCTTCTTCGCCGCGACCTCCGTCGAGTTCGACGCGAAGCCCGGCATCGTCCGCGACGCGATCGTCGCCGCATCCGTCGACTGGGAGGACTACCTCACCCGCAGCGTCGAGCACGCGATGGCCGCGGGCGAGCTGCCCCTGCTCGACGACGCCGCTCAGCTGACGTTCGAGATGGTCTCATTCCTCGAGGCGGCGAACACCCGCTCCCTGCTCCACGTGAGCGACGAGCCCTACCGCCGCGCCGAGGTCGCGCTGCGGTCCCGCCTCACGGCACTCGGCGCCGACCCCGCCCTCGTCGCGTCGATCGCCGCCGCCGCCGCCTGAGACCGGCCGCCGGCATCCCACTCCGGGGTCACGACGCGCCGCTACCGCGACGCGGAAGCAACAGAACGCGCCTCCCGAACCGCCCACAACCCCGTTCCGGGGTCACGACGCGCCGCTACCGCGACGCGGAAGTGACAGAACGCGCCTCCCGAACCGAACGCCGTCTCCGCGAGACGGGTGAAGGCGGGCGCCCCCGGGGGGACGCCCGCCTTCAACGACGGTGCTCGGCTTCGCCGGGCAACGGGCTCAGCTGTCGACGTTCGCCAGCTGACGGCCCGAGAGCTCCTCGAGCAGGTCGTCGCCGAGGGCGACCTCCTCGAACGGGGCGTCGATCTCGGCGCGATCCAGCAGCTCGCCCATGCGGCGGCGGCGCTGACGCGTGATGAGCGTCACCACGGTGCCCGAGCGACCGGCGCGGCCGGTGCGCCCCGAACGGTGCAGGTAGGTCTTGTACTCGTCGGGCGCGTCGGCCTGGATCACCAGATCGATGTCGTCGACGTGGATGCCTCGTGCCGCGACATCCGTCGCCACCAGCACGTTGACCCGGCCGGAGGTCAGCTTCTCCAGGTTGCGGGTGCGCTTGGCCTGGTTGAGGTCGCCGTGCAGGGCGACCGCGTGGATTCCGGCGTCGTCGAACTGGTCGGCGAGCATCTCGGCGTAGGCGCGGGTGCGGGCGAAGACGAGCGTCTTGCCGCTGCGGCTGACGAGCGAGTCGAGGATCTCGGCCTTCTCGCGGTGCTCGATCACGAGCACGCGGTGCTCGATCGTGCCGGAATCCTGGTCTTCGCCGGCCACCTCGTAGACGGCGGGCTCCACCAGGAACTCGTCGACGAGCGCTGCGACCTCGCGGTCGAGCGTGGCCGAGAACAGGAGCTTCTGGCTGCCCTCGGCGGTGTGACGGAGGATGCGCTGCACCGGCTCGAGGAAGCCGAGCTCGCACATGTGGTCGGCCTCGTCGAGCACCACGATGCGGATCTCGGAGAGATCGAGCTTGCCCTGGTTCACGAGATCCTCGATGCGGCCGGGGGTGCCGATGACGATGTCGACGCCCCTCTTCAGCGCGCCTGCCTGACGCCCCTGCGGCACGCCGCCGTAGATCTGCGTGGTGAACAGGCCGACGCTGCGCGCGATCGGCTGGATCGTGCCGTCGATCTGGAGCGCCAGCTCGCGGGTCGGCGCCAGGATCAGCGCCTTCGGGGCACGGCCGAACTCACGGCGCTTGCCGGCCTGCGAGCGCAGCACGCTCTCGACGAGCGGTGCGCCGAAGGCGATGGTCTTGCCCGAACCGGTGCGGCCACGCGCGAGCACGTCCTTGCCGCCGAGGATCGGCGGGATCGTCGCGGCCTGGATCGGGAACGGCGCGGCGGCGCCCAGTTCGGCCAGGGCGCCCACGATGTTGTCGCCGAGCCCGAGGTCGGCGAAGGTCGTCTCGGCGACCTCGCCCGCCTGGACAGCCTCGGCCTGCAGACGCTCGTGAACGACGTCGACGTGCGCGTCGTAGGCCGCGGTGCGTGCGGGAGCGTTCCAATCCGAGCGATTCGCCGCTCCGTCGCCACGGGGGCGATCGGTCTGCGGGCGCGCCGGACGGTCGTCTCTGCGGGGGCGGTCGTCGTAGGAGCGAGCGGGGCGATCGTCGCGGCGGGGACGGTCGTCGTACGAACGCGCCGGGCGGTCGCCCTGCGAACGGGCCGGGCGCTCGTCGTAGGAGCGAGCCGGACGATCACCGTACGAACGGGCGGGACGGTCATCCCGGCGGGGACGGTCGTCGTACGAACGGGCCGGGCGCTCGTCGTAGGAGCGAGCGGGACGATCACCGTACGAACGAGCCGGGCGGTCGCCCTGCGAACGGGCCGGGCGGTCATCGTAGGAGCGAGCGGGACGATCACCGTACGAACGAGCCGGACGGTCACCCTGCGAACGCGCGGGACGCTCGTCGTACGAGCGAGCCGGACGGTCGTCCCGGCGGGGACGGTCGTCGTAGGAACGAGCCGGACGATCACCATACGAACGCGCGGGACGGTCACCCTGCGAACGGGCGGGACGGTCATCGTACGAACGAGCCGGACGGTCACCCTGCGAACGGGCGGGACGATCGTCGTACGAGCGAGCCGGACGATCACCATACGAACGCGCGGGACGATCACCCTGCGAGCGAGCCGGACGGTCGTCGCGGGCGTGAGTGCGGATGGCGCGTGCTTCGTCGCGGCCGGCACGCTCCTGGGCGTTCCAGCGGCCCTTGGCCACAGCATCCGTCTCAGCAGGTCGGTGGCCGCGGTGGCCGGCGCTGCGACTGCCCGCCTGACCGGACGAGGACTCGCCGGGACGGCGCTTGCGATCCTGATAGCTCGACTTCGCGCCGTAGCGCGGCTCGAAGTTCTTGGCGGCGCGGCCGCCGGCCGGCTTCTTGTTCTTGGGCACGGTGTGTCCTTCACTGGGTTGTTCTCGCGGAACAGCACTCCCCTGCGCACGGCGCGGTGCCGCTCGCAGCGGCGGGGAGCAACCCGGACTCTTCGTGGGCCGGGGGCCATTCGATGTGATGGTCGTCAGGGCGGACATGCCCAGACCATCGGCCCCAAAGACTCACAAACCCATCCGCGCCATGCGCGGTGTCCAGAGCCGACACCCCCAGCCTACCGGCCTCCACCTGCACGAGCGCTGAGCACCGCGTGCGCACGCGGTCGCACATCAGCGGGGCATTCTCCCACGAGACCGGGATACTGTGTGATTCAGCGGCTCGCCGCTTAACAGCACTCGTTGCTGAACTGGGGATTAGTCGTCAAAACCGGCGGGCCTCGGTGTCGGGGTCTATTGGGGGATGTCGGCACGGGGGTGCGTCGCATAGAACCGATCGTGAGTCGAATGCCTCCCACGACCCTCGCCGACGCAACCAGCGCTCCCGCGCTGTCGCCTGGAAGCGCCGCCACCGCCCGAGCCGCCCGCCCGCGCCTGACCACCCGGCGCGCCTCCACACCGTCACCTCGAGCCGCACACGCGGCCACGACCGGCGACGCCGACCCGCCGGGACCGGATGCCGCACCGGCGGCGACCCCGGCGGCGACGCCGCCCGCCCGGACCGCCACCGTCGACCATGCGGTCATCGCCCACCACGTGGGGCGGCTCGCTGTGCTGTCGCTCCCGGTCGGCGTGCTCGTGTCGGTGCTCACCACCCACGACCCGACATGGTGGCAGCTCCACTTCTCGCAACTGGGCACGCACTCCGATTTCTCGGGCCGCACGTTCAACTCCATCACGATCTTCTCGGGGTTCTTCCTGGCCGCCTACGGCGTGCTGATCGCGGTCGCGCTGCCCACGGGCATGGGGCGCCGCACGGCCCGGGGCTTCCGAGGGGCGGTCGCATCCGCCGGTCTCCATCTCACCGCCGTGGGGCTCGTGCCCATCCCGGTGAGCGCCGTCATGCACGATCTCATCGCGACGGGCCTCGGCCTGTCGTTCCTCGCGACCGTCGCCACCGGTCTCGCGATCCCGGGTCGCAGCCGCCGGTTCCGCCGCGTCACCGCGTACTGCGTCGCGCTGCTCGCCGCCGGCATGGTGGTGCTGACCGCGGGGCTCATCACGCTGGCGCTCTTCGAGTTCGTCGCATTCGTGACGATGGGCGCCTGGCTGCTGGCGCTCCCCCGCACTCTCGCGATGGCCCCCGCCACCCGCGCTCCCGCCCGCGTGCGCCGTGCGCGGACGCGGGCCACCGCAGAATGGGTGCCATGGCAGAACCCGTGGCCCACCCCATCACCGTCGCGATCGAACGGCGCATCGACCCTTCCCGCACCGCCGAAGCCACCAGCTGGATGCAAGCCGGAACCGACCTCGCCGCCGGCTTCGCGGGCTTCCTCGGCTCCGGCTGGGTACGCGCCGGCGAAGGCAGCGACCTCTGGTACATGCTCTACCGCTTCCGCGACATCCCGACCCTCGAGGCCTGGGAGGATTCGCCGCAGCGTTCGTGGTGGCTCGAGTCCGGCCGCGCCTTCGCCGACGAGGTCAGGGTCGAGCGCCGCACCGGCATCGAAGGATGGTTCGACGCTCCGTTCGCGACGAACGTCGAGTCGCGGCATCCGCATGGCACTGCGTCACCGCCCACCGGACCGGTCCTCCAGCCGATCCCGCCCGCCCCGCCGCGCTGGAAGCAGGCCGTCACGATCTGGCTCGGCTTCTTCCCCACGAATCTCCTCGCGTCGTGGCTCCTGGGCTTCGTCCCCGGGTTCTCGGAGTGGCCGCTGATCGCGCGCGTGCTGCTGGCGACGGTGCTGCTCACCCCGGTCATGACATATGCGGTGCTGCCGTGGGTGACACGGATGCTGCGTCCGTGGCTGCAGCGCGGCGCCTGAGCACCCGCGACACGGGGCGGCCCCGGCATCCGTACGAGATCGTGACGCGCCGAACGCCCGCATGCCCGGCGGCGGTCGTACTCTGACCTCGTGAGCACCAGCAACACCTCGCCGCTGCCCGACACGGTGGCAGCGACACCCGGCCGCCGGGCCGAGTCCCAGGCCGTCTACGCCGGTCTCGCTGCCGGCGCACTCGGCGCGGTCTACGGACTCCTCGTGGGCCTGTTCGCACCGGACCTGCAGCTCGCCGGCCAAGCCGACTCGTTCGCGGTGTGGGCGGCGTGCGGCGCGGCGGTCGTCGCCGCCGCCGCGTCGACGACCGAGTACTGGCGCGCGCGCAACCGTCCCGGGCAGGAGTGGCGGCAGACGCTGCCATCGTGGAAGTTCATCGTGAACACCGTCTCGGTGGTCATCGTCCACACGGCGCTGGCGTTCGTGGCGGTGTACGCGCTGTATCGCGTGCTCGCGATGGGCTTCATCGGACTGCCGATCGTGACGTTCTGGGCGGTCGTGCTCATGGCGGTCACGCTGGGCATGACCACGTGGGTCGTCTTCCTGTCGGTCTCGGCGATGACGACGCAGCGCATGTCGTCGCTGCTGCTCGCCTTCATTGCGATCGGCACGCTGACCGCCATGGTCACGACGCCCGATCCGAAATGGTGGACGATCCACTTCAGTCATCTCGGCACCTTCGAGGACGACCTGTCGAGCTGGGTGTTCAACGGCACCCTCATCGCGGCAGGGCTGCTGGTGACGACCTTCGCCGTCTACATCGCCAACGACATGCGGGCCCTCGCCGCCGCAGGCGTGCTCGAGAATCCGCGCGGCCCACGCGTCGTCCCGGTGCTCTTCGCGGTCATGGGCATCATGCTCGCGTGCGTGGGCATCTTCCCCGTCGACGTCATCCTCGTCCTGCACAACCTCTCGGCGTCCGGCATGGCGGCGATGTTCCTCGTCCTGCTCATCGGCGGACCGAACTTCCTCCGAGGGATGCCGCGCACCTACTTCGTCGCATCGTGGGCGTTCCTCGCGGCGATGGCTGCCTCGGTGATCCTCTTCATCCCCGCAGTGGGCTTCTTCTCACTCACCGCTTTCGAGATCATCGTGTTCGCGCTGATCTTCGGGTGGATCGCGGTCTTCATCCGCTTCCTCGGGGTCGCCGGCCAGCAGGACTGAGGGGGGACGGATGCCGCGGCCCGCGGCATCCCGATCACCGCCGCGACCGGCGGTCAGCCAGGACGGCGGCTGTGGTCCTCGACATCGGGCTCGGCGCGGAGGATGTCGGCGATCTCCTCCTCGGGGCGCGGAGCGATGGTCTCATCGGTTTCGAGCTCGGGGATGCTCGGCTCATCCGGCGCGGGAACGTGCTTCGGCGCGGGGGCGGGAGCAGGCTCGTCCCGCAGGGGGGACCCGACGACCTCGAACCGGAAGCCGCCGAACTCTCCCGACAGCAGCGGGCGGACGGCTGCGATCGAGGCCTGCACCTCGGGGAGCGCCAGCGAGGCACGGTGTGCGTCGGCGCTCTCCCACAGCTCGACCACGTACACCGTGTCGGGCTCGGCGTCGTGGACGCCGACCTCGTAGAGGAGGCAGCCGACGTCGCGCAGATGGTCGCTGCGGCGCGTGAGGTGGCGCACGAGCTCGTCCCGCCTGCCGGGAGCGGCCCCCAGGGTTCCTGCATTCGCGAACATGCGTCCCACGGTAGCCGGGTGCCTCGACACTGCGTCGGCCGCTGTCGCCGACGGTCGGGCGACCGCCATGCTCCGGGCCATTCGACGCCGGTGATGACGCGGCGGGATCCCACCGCTAACGTTCCCCTCGGGAGGACCATGTCTGCTGAGGTGCTCGTCGTCGGAGCCGGGCCTGCGGGGCTCGCCGTCGCCGCCTGTCTGAGACGCCGGGGGATCGACGCGGTGATCGTCGATCGCGGTGAAACGGTCGGCGACACGTGGGCGGCGCGCTACGAACGGCTGCACCTGCACACACCCCGCGTCCAGTCGGCCCTGCCGGGGCTGCGCATGCCTCGGCGATTCGGCCGCTGGGTCGCCAAAGACGACATGGCCCGCTATCTCCGGGTCTACGCGCGACGCCACGACCTCGAGCCGCAGTTCCGCACCGAGGTGCTCCGACTCGACCGCGACGGCGGGCAGTGGGTCGCCACGACCGACGCCGGTGTGCTCACCGCCCGACAGGTCGTCGTCGCCACCGGCTACAGCAACACCCCGGTTCAGCCGCACTGGCCGGGGCAGGAGGCTTTCGGCGGCTCGGTCATCCATGCATCGGCCTACCGCAGTCCCGAACCGTACGCCGGTCGGCGGGTGCTCGTCGTCGGCGCCGGCAACACAGGTGCCGAGATCGCCGCCGACCTCGCCGAGCACGGCGCCGCCGACGTCCGTCTGTCGGTCCGCACGCCGCCGAACATCATCCCGCGGCAGTTCGGGCCCCTCCCGACAACGTTGATGGCGGTGCCGATGGACTTCCTGCCGGCGGGACTCGTCGACCCGGTGAACCGACTGCTGCAGCGCGTGTCGCTCGGTGACCTCACCCGCTACGGGATGCCGCGTCCCCGCGCCGGAGTCGTCGCACAGGCGCGATCGACGGGCGTGACGCCGACGATCGACGTCGGTCTGGTGGCCGCCCTGCGAACCGCCACCGTCACGCCTGTCGCCTCGCTCGAGCGCTTCGACGGCTCGGCGGCGGTCCTGGCCGACGCCACTCGATGGGCGCCGGATGCCGTGATCGCCGCGACCGGCTACACCACCGGGCTCGCCCCGGTGCTGGGCCACCTCGGGGTGCTCGATGAACGCGGCGCTCCCGTCGTGACCGGTACGGATTCAGCACCTGGAGCGCCGGGGCTGCGGTTCGTCGGGCTGTGGAACCCGCTCAAGGGACAGCTCTTCCAGATCGGTCTCGACGCGCGGGCCGTGGCTCGCGTCATCCATCGTCAGCTTCGGGCGGACCCGCGTACGTCCTGACGCGGTCCCCCACCGCTGCGAGCGCAGCGGCCTGGGCGTTGCTCCGGCCTTTGTCAACCGCCATCCGTGCGCGGGCAGGTCGACGTTACGGTGCCAGTGACGAGGAAGGGAGCATCCGATGGACCGCAATGCGGAAGAACCGGAGACGGATGACGAGGGCACCCGCAAGCCGGGCGGCCTCGGACGTGACGGGACGATCCCCGACGCGCCCGACGGGGTCGCGGCCGGGCACACCGGCGTGCCGTCGACGTTCGAACCGGAAGAGGACGAGAAGGCCGGTCGATAGGCGAGCTCGGCCGTGGAGGAGAGGAGAGTGCGATGACCGACAGCTTCGTCCCGCGCCTGTCGCCGGGAGACAGCAACCCGGCCAGCGACCTCAAGACCGATGTGATCAAGGACGTCGAACGCGAGCACACCATCACGGGCGACTTCGTCGGGCCGCGCAGCGACGAGATCCCCGACGAGGAGTCCGATCAGGGCGAGCCGTGATCCGCTGACCCCGGCTGTGCGTCTGCTGTCTGAACGATCACGATTCCGTCTCGACGGGCCGACCCACAGGCTGCACGCGCACACTGGGGTGCATGTGGTGGAGATTCCTCAGAGCTGTCAAGCGTCGCGAGCACCGCGTCGCGCCGACGACATGGGTCGCCGCGATCGCCGCCGTGGTCTACACGTTCGCGCCGATCGACCTGATCCCCGAGCTGCTGCTCGGCCCGCTGGGTCTCGCGGACGACATCGGCGTCTGGGGCATCCTCGCTGTGCTCTTCGCTCGTGAGCAGCGCCGGTGGCAGTCGGAGCTGGCGTCGCACTAGACGCGGGCGCGGCACCCCTCGTCGGAGCCGCTCAGTAGCATGCACGCATGGCAATCAAGCTCGAGAACATCGGCATCGCCGTGCGCGACATCGACGCGGCTATCGCGTTCTTCACCGATCTGGGTCTGACGGTCCTCGGCCGTGACACGGTCAGCGGCGAATGGGCCGACACCGCCGTGGGCCTCGACGGCAACCACGCCAAGATCGCCGTGCTTCAGACGCCCGACGGTCACGGTCAGCTCGAGCTCTTCGAGTACATCCATCCCGACGCCATCGAGACCGAGCCCACTCTCCCGAACGAGATCGGCATGCATCGCGTGGCCTTCTCCGTCGACGACATCGACGAAGCGCTCGAGATCGCCGCGCGTCACGGCTGCTATCCGCTGCGCGGCGTGGCCACCTATGAGGACGTGTACAAGCTCACCTACCTCCGCGGTCCCAGCGGCATCCTCGTGATGTTCGCCCAGGAACTGAAGAAGAGCTGACCGGCGATCGCACGACCATCCAGACGCTCGGAAGGACCACGGGATGACTGACGAGGCCCGTTCCCTCTGGGATCACGAGGCGCAGTCATTCGACGACGCGGCCGATCACGGACTGCGCGATCCGGCGATCCGCCGCGCGTGGGCCGATCTGCTGCTTCCCCTCGTAGGCGACCCCGGGCGCCGCGTCGCGGACCTCGGATGCGGAACGGGCACGCTGTCGGTCCTCCTCGCGATCGAGGGCCGACACGTCGTGAGGGGCGTCGACTTCTCGCCCGAGATGGTGCGGCGAGCCCGCGCGAAGGCCAAGGGCATCGTGCCTCTGCCCGTCTTCACCGAGGCCGACGCAGCACATCCGGGGCTGTCGCCCGGCTCGTACGACGTCGTGCTCGCCCGGCACGTGCTCTGGGCGATGCCGGATCCGGCGGCAGCGTTGGCGACCTGGATCGACCTGCTCGTGCCCACCGGCATCCTGATCCTCATCGAAGGCAGATGGCACACGGGTGTCGGGCTGCGCGCATCCGAATGCGTGGATCTCGTCAGCCGGTTCCGCGACGACGTGTCTGTGCAACCGCTCGACGACGCGTCGTTCTGGGGCGGCGCGATCGATGACGACCGGTATCTGATCGTCAGCAGGCGCTGAAGCACATCGGCGGCGCGGCCCGGCGACGGAGAAGGGACGGATGCCGCTGCTCGCGGCATCCGTCCCCCTCAGGCTCGTTCCTGACCGGCGTCAGGCGTCGTGGCGACGGTCGTCCTTCTCGCCTTCGTCTTCGGACGAGGGCTCCTCGTTCGTCTCGGGACCATCGATCGGTTCCGCGTGGAGGGCGGCCTCGGGCGAGGACTCGGGGCTCACCTCGCCGTCGTCGGTGGCGTCGCCCTGCTCGGGTTCCGACCCCTCGGACGGACGAGCCTCGTCCGCGATGGGCTCGGAATCGGGCTCGGCGAACTCAGCCGCACTCTCGGCCTCGTCGGCGGACTCCGCCTGAAGCTCCCCGTCCGAACCGGGCGAGAGCTCGGGCTGGGGCTCGTCCGCCGCCGTCTCTGCCTGCTCTGCCGGCTCGACGCCGGACGCGTCGGACTCACCCTCGACCGCCGCGACGCCTGCCGCATCGGCGTCCGTCTCGGACGTCTCACCGCTCGTCGCTTCGGGCTCCTCCACCTCTGCGGCCTCGGGCGCGGACTCCGGCGCGGCCTCGGGCTCGGGCTCGACAGCACCCTCTGCGGGCTCGGGCTCGGGCTCGGGCTCGAC
>NZ_JBJDRK010000015.1:0-73705 GCF_044987405.1 Microbacterium sp. ZW T2_14
GGGCACCCCCCCGGCCCGGCCGGCGGGGTGCCCCTCGTCCCCGGCCGCACGCCCCTCGACGAGCACCGCGCGATGGTCGCGGTGTCTCGCCTGATGCTGTCGGGCAGCATCCCGCACGTGCAGATCCCGTGGACACGCGTCGGGCGCGAGGCGTCCGTCGTGCTCCTGCAGTCGGGGGGCGACGACCTCGGCGGCACGCTGCTCGACGGCCGCGTCAAGCCCGTGGCGGGCATCGAGCACGGCCTCGAACTGCCGGTGACGGATGCCGCGGCCATGGTGGCGCGCATGTTCCGGCCGTTCCGCCGGCGCACCACCGTGTACGGCGCCGTCCGGCAGGTTCCGGGGTCGAACGGATGACGCGCGTCGAGGTGGCGATCGTCGGCGCCGGGTTCGCGGGCATCGGCATGGCGATGGCGCTGCGCCGAGCGGGCCGCGAGGACTTCGTCGTGCTCGAGCGCGCGGCATCCGTCGGCGGAACCTGGCGCGACAACACCTACCCCGGCGTCGCGTGCGATGTGCCGTCGCACCTGTACGGCTTCGCGGCGCATCCGAACCCGTCGTGGTCGGGCACCTACGCGAAGGGCGCGGAGATCCACGCCTACCTCCAGCACGTCGCCGACGCCGAGGACCTCGGCGACCGGCTGCGCCTGTGCACCCCGATGCGATGGGCCGAGTGGGATGCCGAGCACGAGGTCTGGCGCATCGGCATCGGCACGTCGGGCGCATCGCCGTGGCCGGCCGCGCCCGGTGCCGGGGCTTCCCGCCCCGGCTCCGCGGGCGGCGGCTCTTCCGACGCCTTCCGCGGCGAGGACGTCCTCCTCGCCGACGTGCTCGTGCTCGCGTGCGGGCGTCTCACCGAACCGACCATCCCGCGGGTCGCCGGGCTCGAGACGTTCCCCGGGCCGATGTTCCACTCGGCCCGGTGGGATCACTCCGCCGAGCTCGCGGGCGCGCGCGTGGCCGTAGTGGGTACCGGCGCCAGCGCCGTACAGATCGTGCCCGAACTGGCGCGCACGGCCTCGCACGTCACGCTGTTCCAGCGCACCCCCGCGTGGATCGTGCCGCGCGAGGGCAGCGAGTACTCCGACGCGGACCGCGCCGGTTTCACCGCCGATCCCGCCTCGCTGGAGGCTCTGCGCGCCGAACTCTACGCCGAGGGCGAGGCGCGCTTCGCGTCGCGCGCGGGCGATTCCGACGCGGCCGCGGAAGCGGAAGCCGTCGCCCGGGCGCACCTGGAGCGCCAGGTCCGCGATCCCGGGCTGCGCGCGGCGCTGACGCCCGACTACGCGTTCGGCTGCAAGCGCGTGCTGCTCTCGGACGAGTTCTACCCTGCCGTCGCGTCGGACGCGGTCTCACTCGTGACCGCCGCGCTGTCCGCCGTGGAGGGCTCGACGCTGATCGCCGCGGACGGCTCGCGCCACGAGGTCGACGCGCTCGTGCTCGCAACCGGCTTCGCCTCGACGCGTCAGCCGTACGCCGACCTCATCACCGGCGAGGAGGGGACGACGCTCGCCGAGCATTGGTCCGGCGGGATGACGGCGTATGCCTCGACCGTCGTCGCGGGGTTTCCCGGTCTCTTCGTGCTCAACGGCCCCAACGCCTCGCTCGGCCACTCCTCGTCGGTGCTCATGATCGAGGAGCAGGCGGGCTACGTCGCGCGCGTCCTCGATGCCCGCGCCGGACGGGTGCTGCGGGTCGACCCCGCCGCCGAGCGGGCGTACACCGACGAGATCGCCCGTGCCGCGGCATCCACCCGCTGGATGACCGGCGGATGCCGCAACTGGTACGTCGACGAGCGCTCCGGCCGGCTCACACTCCTGTGGCCGGGCACCGTCGACGCCTTCCGTGCGCGGCTCGCCCGCGCCGACGGCTCGGAGTTCCTGCCCCAACCCGCCCCCCTTGCCCGCTGAGAGGAATCGCATGACCGTTCCGCTGCGCTTCGGATACAAGGCGTCCGCCGAGCAGTTCGGCCCCGCCGAACTGCTCGACTATGCCGTTCAGGCCGAGGAGGCCGGGTTCGACTCGGTGTTCATCTCGGACCACCTGCAGCCCTGGCTCCACGACGGCGGGCATGCCCCGGCATCCGTCCCCTGGCTCGGCGCGCTCGGCGCCAAGACGTCGCGCGTGCTGATCGGCACATCGGTGCTGACCCCGACGTTCCGGTACAACCCGACCGTCGTGGCTCAGGACTTCGCGACGCTCGGCGTGATGTATCCGGGGCGCGTGATCCTCGGTGTCGGCACCGGCGAGGCGCTGAACGAGGCGAACCTCGGCATCGCGTGGCCCGACCCGCCGGAGCGGTTCCAGCGGCTGAAGGAGGCGATCGGCCTCATCCGGCGGCTGTGGTCGGAGGATCGCGTCAACTTCGACGGCACCTACTACCACGCCCGCAACATCACGATCTACGACAAGCTGCCCGAGCCGGTGCCGATCTACATCGGCGCCGCCGGGCCCGCGGCGACCCGCCTCGCGGGCCGCATCGCCGACGGCTTCATCACGACATCCGGCAAGAAGCGCGAGCTCTACACCGACACGCTGCTGCCCGCGCTGCACGAGGGTCTGGAGAAGGCCGGCCGCCCCGCCGACGGGATCGACACGCTCATCGAGGTCAAGGTGTCGCTCGATGCGACGCTCGAGGCCGCCCAGGAGAAGACCCGCTTCTGGGCGCCGCTGGCCCTCACGCCCGAGGAGAAGATGGGCGTCGACGACCCGATCGAGATGCAGCGCCTCGGCGAGCAGCTGCCGATCGAGCGTGCGGCGTCGCGGTTCATCGTGTCGGACGACCCCGACGAGCACGTCGAGCGCATCGCCTGGTACATCGAGCTGGGCTTCCGGCACCTGGTCTTCCACGACCCGGGCCACGACCAGAGCGCCTTCCTGGGGCTGTACGGCGAGGAGATCCTGCCGCGCCTGCGCGCGCGGTTCGGCGCGTGACCCCGCTGTTCGGGCGACGCCGCGAGGCCACGACTCCGCCGGAACCGGGTGTCGCCGGCCGCCGCGTGGGCGAGTCGGCGACACCGGCCGGGGTCGAGGCGGAGTCACGGACCGCCCCGGGAGCACAGCCCGCGCGATGGGTCGTCGTGGTTCCGGTGAAGCCCTCGGCGCACGGCAAGTCCCGGCTCGACGTGCCGGGGGTCGCCCGCAAAGACCTCGCCCGTGCGATCGCGCTCGACACCCTGGAAGCGGCCACCGCGTGCGACGTCGTCGCGCAGGTCGTCGTCGTGACCGACGACGCGACCCTCGCCCGTGAGGCCGCGCGGATCCCGGCGCTCCGGTTCGTGCCGGAGGGCGACGCCGGCGGGCTCGACGCGGCCGTCGCGGTCGGCGTGGCCGCGATCGATCCGGACGGACGGATGCCGCGCGCGGCCCTCCTCGGCGACCTGCCCTCGCTGCGGCCCGACGATCTGGGCGAGGCGCTGCGGGCCGCGGCATCCCTCCCCCGTGCCGTCGTGCCCGACGCGGAGGGCACCGGCTCGACGCTGGTCACCGCGGGAGCGGGCGTGGTGTGGACGTCGTCGTTCGGCGAAGGCTCGTTCGCGCGTCACGTGACGCTGGGGTGCACGGCGCTGGAGATTCCGGATGCCTCGACCCTGCGCCGCGACGTCGACACCGCCGCCCAGCTCGAAGCCGCGCGCGCCCTGGGCCTCGGCCCGCGCACCGCGGCGCTCCTCGCCGGCGGGCTCAGTCGGAGGCACCCTCACGCGTGAACCTGTGGGTGACTTCGTCGATGACGGGCCGGGCCATGAGCGTGAGGAGGACGGCGAACGCCCACAGGAGCAGGAGCAGGACGAGCTCGGATGCGGCGAGGACGACGAAGGCGCCGACCACCAGCAGCGCGAGGATGCCGACGGAGAAGCGCCAGCGCGGCAGCAGTTGGACGAGGGCGATGCGGGCGGAATCGCGGGTGCGGAACCGGAAGACGGCGGTGAGGACCACCATGTGTCCGCACCAGACCACGATGGTCGCGGCGACGAGGAGCATGACCGGCCGGAGCGCCGCCCCGCCGTCGACGCCCCCGAGATGGGTGAGGTTGAAGCTCAGCACGGCGAGGGCGACCGCCGCGGGCACGGCCCAGCGCAGCGTGGGCACCAGATCCCGTCGGTACGCGCGGAGGAAGTGCCGCGCCGGCGCGAGATCGGGACTCGCCGCTGCCGCGCGGACGGCGGCGACGCCGGCGACGAGTGCCGGAGCGACGGGGATGAGCGCGAGCAGGAACAGCGGAAGGTTGGACGCGTCGCGGTCCAGCAGCACGACGACGAGTGCCGTGGGGAGCATCGCGAGCAGCAGCTGCGCCTCGAGCACCAGCATCCGGTAGATCACCGCGGCACCGCGCGACAGCGGCCCGCGTCCGATCTCCGTCGCCGCGTCGTTCTTCGTCTCAGTCATGTGTGTCCTCCTCCCGCTCGCGAGACTTCGCAGATGTCACCCGATCGGTGCGACAACGCGACACCTGCGAAGTCTCGGCCGGTGTCACCTGTTCAGTGCCGTGTTGATGGTGTCGATGAGCTGGGTGGACCCGAGCCCCTCGATCTCAGCGACGTACGCGTCCCAGTCCGTGTCGATCGAGCGCTGGCCGGTGATGAACGCCGCCGTCGCCGCATGCACGGCGTCGGTCAGCTGGGTCTGCAGCAGCGACGTCTGCTCCAGCTCGATCTCGTCGAGCAGCGGGGCGGGAGGGACCGGCAGCTGCTTCTTGGAGTCGAGCTGCTCCGCGGTCCACGCGGCGACCTCCTCCGTCATCAGCGAGAGCAGCAGCTCCTTCGATGAGCCGTTCGCGGGCAGGAAGACGCCGTTGCTGTAGCCGAAGTCGGCGTTCAGCTTCTTCGGTGCGCCGGAGTTGACGGCGCTCCAGCCGATGTCGTCCTTGAGCGTGCGAGTGCCATCGGCGTCCTTCGTGTACGTCTCACCCTCGACGCCCCACTGTGCGAACTCGATGCCCTCGTCGGAGTAGTACAGCCAGTCGACGAACTGCAGCAGCGCCTTGAAGTACGGCTTCTCGGCAGCATCGCTGCTGAGCATGAGTCCGGAGGTGAAGCGTCCGCTCGCAAGGTTCGACCCGGCGGGCCCCGCGGGGATCGAGATCAGGCGGATCGGCACATCCGGCTGGCCGGCGTCCGCGAACTTCGTGCGGTACTCGGTGAGCGTCTGGGTGTTGCTGGAGATCGCTGCCGACTGGCCCGAGATGAACTTCTGGGTCGCCTGGTCGTCGCTCTGCGTGATCTCGGGGTCGAGCAGGCCGTCCTCGACGAGCCCGGCGACATCGGAGACGAGGTCGCGGTACTCGTCGGTGGTGCCGGTGAAGACGTACTCCTCGGCATCCTCGTCATACCAGGTGTTGGCGTACTGCCAGCCGGCGGCGGTGCCGTAGTTGGGGCCCATCACGTTGAGCAGCGAGCCGAGCGGCGTCGAATCGGTCCAGCGATCCGACATCGCGTAGGCGAGCTCGGGGTTGGCCTCCTGCACCTTGGCGAGCTGCTCGGCGAACTCCTCCCAGGTCTCGGGGTCCTCGGTGATCCCGGCCTTCTCCCACAGGTCCTCGCGGATCGCGACGCTGTACTCGACGTTCGGCGTCTCGCGCAGGCCGGGAAGGAGATAGATCTTCTCATCGGCCTGGCGGCGGTTGTCGAGTTCGTCCTTCAGACCCCACTTCTCGACCTTCTCGCTGTAATTCGGCATGTACGCGAAGTAGTCCGAGACCGGCAGGATCGCCCCGCCCGAGACGAACTTCGTCTCGCTGCCGGAGTACGACACCGAGATGATGTCGCTCGCCTCGCCGCTGCCGATCAGCAGCGACTTCTTCTGCTCGAAGTCCGACATGGGGATGTCGGTACGCGAGAACGACACGTTGTGGTCGTCCGCGAGGTGCTGGAAGACGGACCAGTCGTTCTTCACCGGGTATCCGGGGTGGTCGCGGTACATCAGCGAGAACTCGACCGGTTCTGTCGCCTTGAAGGTCGTTCCGGCGTCGAAGTCCTCCATGGCGCCGACCGACTGCGCGTCGTCGATGGTGACGGCGTCGGTGGCGTCGGCGCCGCCGGTCGGTGCGGACGAGCACGCCGTCAGCGCGACGGCGAGAGCCGCGACGCCCGCGAGGCCCGCGAGGCGATGGCGAGTGATGGTCATTGTTGTCTCCTTCGTGTGAACGTCGTCGTTCGACGTGGGTGTTGTGCGGGGGGATGTTCAGCCTTTGACCGACCCGAGCATCACGCCCGAGACGAAGAACCGCTGGATGAACGGGTACAAGCAGATGATCGGGAGCACGGTGAGCAGCATCGTCACGGCCTGGATGTTCGAGGCGATCTGGACCGATTCGCCGCCGGAGATCTCCGACGTCCCGGTGGCCGCGGCGATCAGGTTGCGCAGGTAGATCGTCACGGGGAACAGCGACTTGTCGTCCATGAAGAGGAACGCGTTGAACCATGAGTTCCACAGAGCCACCGCGTAGAACAGGGTCATCGTCGCGAGCACCGCCTTCGACAGCGGCAGCACGATGCGGAAGAAGATCCCGTACGTGGACAGACCGTCGATCGCGGCGGCCTCCTCGAGCTCGACAGGGAAGCTCTCGAAGAAGGACTTCATCACCAGCAGGTTGAAGACGCTCAACGCGCCGGGGACCACGACGGCCCAGATGCTGTTGCGCCAGCCGAGGTAGTTCGCGATCAGGATGTAGTTCGGGATCAGTCCCCCGCCGAAGAACATCGTGAAGACCGCGATCCCGACGAAGAACGTGCGTCCTTTGAGATAGGGCTTGCTGAGGGCGTACGCGTACGTGGTCGTGATGACCATCGCGATGATCGTGCCGACGATCGTGTACAGGAACGTGTTCCCGTAGTTCGTCCAGAACAGCCCGTCGCCCATCACGGCACGGAAGGTGTCGATGTTGAACCCGCGCGGGATCAGGTTCACTTCGCCCGCCGCGATGTAGCCCTCGGAGGAGAAGGCCTTGGCGACGAGGTTCACGAACGGGTAGAGCGTGACCCCGCAGATCAGCACGAGCGCGATCGCATTGACGACCCGGAAGGTGCGGTGGCCCCGCGACTCACGGATCACGCCGGTCTGGCGGCGGACGTGCGCCACGTCGGGCGCCGGGGGAAGGGCTTCGGTCACCATAGCGAGGTTCCAACCAGTCGACGTGAGATGAGGTTCGCGAAGAGCACGAGGACCAGACCGATCAGGGCCTCGAACAGCCCGATCGCCGTTCCGTAGGAGAACTGCGCGGATTGGATGCCGACGCGGTAGAGATACGTCGAGATGACGTCGGCCGTCGAATAGATCAGCGGATTCTGCAGCAGCAGCACCTTCTCGAACCCGACCGACATGAACGAGCCGATGTTCAGGATGAGGAGCACCATCATGGTCGGGCGGATGCCGGGCAGGGTGATGTGCCACGTCTGCTGCCAGCGGTCGGCGCCGTCGATGCGCGCAGCCTCGTACAACTGGTCGTCGATCGTGGTGAGCGCCGCGAGGTAGAGGATCGTGCCCCAGCCGACGGTCTGCCAGGCCTCGGAGGTCACGTAGATGGTGCGGAACCACTCCGGTCGCTGCATGAACGGCACGGGATCACCACCGAATGCCTCGACCACCTGGTTGATCGTGCCGTTCAGCGAGGTCAGCTGCAGCACCAGGCCGGCGACGATGACGATGGACATGAAGTGCGGCAGGTAGGAGACCGTCTGCACCAGCCGCTTGAATCGCCGGGAGCGGAGCTCGTTCAGCATCAGCGCGAGGATGATCGGCAGCGGGAAGCAGATCAGCAGGGTGAAGGCACCGAGGATCACGGTGTTCCAGAACACCGTCCAGAACTGCTGGTTCGTGATGAACGCCTCGAAGTAGTAGAAGCCCACCCACTCGTCGCCGAAGATCGACCCGCCCGGGCGGAACCTCCGGAACGCGATGATGTTCCCCAGCATCGGGATGTAGCGGAAGATCAGCAGGAACAGGATCGGGGCGATCAGGAACGTGTAGATGCGCCAGTCCCTGGCCAACGCCCGGCGCCACGACTGTCGGGCACGCGGGGTGCGGTCGCGTCGGAACGGGCGGCGCGGGGGGCGCGCCGTCGTGATTAGCCGCGTCTCGCTGCTCGGCTGAGCGGTGTCTCTCAGCAACGGGGGCGCTTCGACGGTTTCAGGCATTCAGCTCCACCTCCTCGTGGGTTCTGTGCGGGTCGGCGCTCAGTGCCGGCCATCTCTTGTCAGGGCGTGAGCACTTCCGCGAGCGCCTGGGCCTGCAGGCTCAATTCGGCGGCCTTGAAGGCATGCGCCTGGGTCATCGCGTTCTCGGTCCGGTCCAGGCAGTCACGGATGAGCTGACCGAAGTACGGGAAGCCGGTCATCCCGTTGGCGTTGAATCGGTACTGGCCGTCGTTGTTCACCAGCAGGACCTGCCCGCCGCCGTTGTCGGTGCCGATGTCGGTGTACTTGCGCAGCTCGAGGTAGCCGTCGGTGCCCAGGATGATCGTGCGCCCGTCGCCGAAGACGTCCAGCCCGTCCGGGGTGAACCAGTCGACGCGCACATACCCCGATGTGCCGTTGTCGAGCACGACGTGCGCGTCTCCGAAGTCCTGCAGGCCGGGGGTGTCGGCGTGCGCGTAGTTCGCGACCGTCGAGCTGACGATCCGACCGTCGGAGGCGCCGGTGTACGAGAGGATCTGGTCGAAGTTGTGGCTGCCGATGTCGCAGAGGATGCCGCCGTACTGGGCGGGATCGTAGAACCAGTCGGGTCGCCCGGTGCCGACCCGGTGCGGACCGAACGAAGCCACCTGCAGCGCCCGCCCGATCGCGCCCTGCTCGATCAGCTGACCGGCGAGGATGGCCGACTCGGTGTGCAGGCGCTCGCCATAGTAGACGGCGTACTTCCGCCCGGTGCGAGCGGTCGCCTCCCTCGCGGCCTCGAGCTGGTCGAAGCTCGTGAGGGGTGCCTTGTCGACGAACGCGTCCTTGCCGGCTTCGATGGCGCGCAGGCCGATCGGCGCGCGCTCGGACGCGATGGCGGCGGTCGCCACGAGACGCACGTCCGGGTCGTCGAGGATCTCCTGCTCGTAGGCCGCGACGCGGGCCGTCGGGTAGCGCTTCGCGAATTCGGCCGCCTTCGCGGCATCCCGGTCGAACACCCACGTGACGGTCGCACCAGCGCCGCGAAGGCCGTCCGTCATGCCGTAGATGTGGCCGTGGTCGAGGCCGACCGCGGCGAAGCAGAACTCGCCCGATGCCACGACGGGCTCGGGCAGCGGGTCGAACGTGTAGGGGTGGTTCACTTCTGGTTCTCCTGGTCGGTCACGTCATAGGTGCGAAGGCGGCCGCACATTCCGAAGCCGCGCTCGCCGGTGGATGCCGCGGCCTGATGCACCCTCGCTTCGCCGAGGTGCGCGACGTCGCCGCCCTCGACAGCCAGGGCGAGAGCCAGCGACCGCTCGGCCTGGGCGAGCGGTCGCTCGCGGATGAGGTCGCTCCAGGCGGCCGCGCGATCGCGGACCAGTGCGCCGGCGGCGGTCCGGAACGCTTCGAGCGGGGACGGGTCGCCCGCGATCACCGCGTCGCGCAGCGCCTCGAACCCGGCCACCGCGAGGTCGCGGCGACGCGATGCCCGCTCTGCGCGCCCTTCGGGCTCACCCAGCGATGCCGCCTGCGCGTAGGCCGCAGCATCCGACACGATGTCTGCGGGAAATGTCATCACCGCGTCGCCCGCTTCGGGCAGCCCGGCGTTGCTCATCAGCACGACGACCTTGAGTTCGTCGTGGTTGACCGCACGGTGGACGGTGCCGGGCGTGAACCACACCACCGATCCCGCCGAGAGCGGTGTCTCGCGGAATCCCTCGCCGTCGATGGTCTGGAGCGCGCCGGATCCTGACACCACGACGTACGCCTCGGTCGAGACCAGGTGCATGTGGGGACTGCCCCCGCAGACGCCGTCGGGGGCGGCGTCACCGTAGACGTCAAGGTGAGACAGCGAGGTGCCGCCGGGAAAGGAGGACACGCTCATCAGGCCCCGACCTCCGCGAGCGAGAGGTGCTTCGCGTTGAGGTGCGGCGCGTGGGCGACGAGATGGCCCGCGCGGTAGTACGGGTCGTCGGCAGCGAGCGGCAGCGCCACCAGCTGATGCTCGATGCCCGCCTTGTAGATCGCGGTGACCACCTCGATCGCGTCACGGCCGTCCTGTCCGTCGGCGATCGGCGCGCGGCCGTCCCTGATGGCGGCGAGCAGGTCGCCGATCTGGCCCTGGTGACCCACGTGCGCCAGCGGCTCTCGTGCGGCAACGACCTCCTGGATGGCCGCGACCCGGTCGGGATCGCCGCCCTTGGCGGGGAAGCCGCCGGCGTCCGACCGCTCCGCCACGACCCTCCAGGGCTGCGAGACGCGGGCGTGTTCGCCCTGGATAACGATCTCCTGCTCCTCGCCGTGATGCACCACGGAACTGGTCAACTGGGCGAGGCCCCGCTCGTACCGGAACACCGCCACCGAGATGTCTTCGACCTCGCTGTTGTCGTGCAGCGCGTTGGCGAGCATCGCGGAGATCTCGGTGGGGCTGCCCAGCAGCCACAGCAGCAGGTCGATGTGGTGGATGGCGTGATTGAGCGTGCAGCCGCCGCCTTCCTTCTCCCACGTGCCGCGCCACCAGAGGTCGTAGTAGGGCAGGCCGCGCCACCACGCGGAATCCACGCGAACGTGCGCGATGCTGCCCAGCAGGCCGGAGTCGACCACGGCCTTGAGGGTGGCGAGGTCTTCGCGGAAGCGGTTCTGTGCGACGACGGACAGCAGCCGGCCCGAGCGCTGCTGCGCCGCGAGCATCGCATCGCATTCCTCGAGCGACGGGGCCATCGGCTTCTCGACGAGAACGTGGATGCCCGCGTCGAGGGCGGCGATGGACAGCGCGGCGTGCGTGGACGGCGGCGTGGCGATGCTCACCAGGTCAAGGCGCGCCTCCGCGATCATCCGGAGAGGATCGTCGTACCCGACCGCCTGCGACAGCCCGAGATTCTCGGCCGTCGCCGCAGCCTTTCCCGGCACGACATCGGCGAGCGCCACGATCTCGACCTGGCCGGGGAACGCGAGATAGCCGTTGATGTGGGCACTCGCGATGCTGCCTGTGCCGATGATCCCGATTCTGAGCATTGCTTCCTCGCAGTGATTAATACGTATGACTAAGACGTAGTAGGTAGTATCGGTGTGGGGCCATCCTCCGTCAAGCGTTTTCCAAACGGTTTTTGGGAGGAAGTGAGGAGTCGATGATGGACAGGCGGCCGACCAGCCGGGATGTGGCGGCGCGGGCGGGGGTGTCGCAGTCCACGGTGTCGTTCGTCTACACCGGGCGCGACGGCATCTCCGAGGCGACGCGCAAGCGTGTGCTCCTGGCAGCGACAGAGCTCGGCTACCGACCCAATCTCGCTGCACGCGCGATGCGCACACGGCGGACCGGCCGGCTCGCCGTCGTGATCCCGGTGAGCGCGCTGAACCCGCTCACCATGCTGCGCGGAGCGACGGCGGCCGCACAGGAGACCGGATATGTCGTGGAGGTCGTGAGTCTTCCCGACGACCCGATCGAGCGCACGGCGCGCCTCGCGGAGATGGTCGACGCGCGTCAGCACGAGGGAATCCTCTCCTTCACGCCCTTGCAGGTGCCCGAAGTGACCGGGGAAGACGCCCCGATCGTGCTCTCCGTGTCGGAGTTCGATGATGAGATGCACGCGACGGGGCACCTCACCGACGCACAGCCGATCGTCCTGATGATGGAACGACTCGTCGAGCTCGGCCATCGCCGTTTCCTGCACATCACGGGTCCGCTCGAGTTCCCCTCGGCGGTCGCACGGCGCGACGCGTACATCGCGACGGTCGAACGCCTCGGGCTCGACTCCCTCGGCGTGATCGAAGGCGAATGGAGCGGCGAGGTCGGCATGGCGGTCGTGGGCTCGCTGCCGGACGATGCGCCGCCGTTCGCCCTGATCGCCGCGAACGACTATGTCGCCGCCGGCGCCATCCGTGCGGCCACTCTCCGTGGCTGGTCCTTGCCTGGAGACATGAGCGTGACCGGGTGGGACGACATCGGGCTCAGCGCCTTCCTCGTCCCCTCGCTCACCAGCGTGGTGCAGGACCGCGAGCGCCTCGGAGACTACTCCATGCGCCGGCTCATCGCCGCGGTGCGAAGCGAAGAGCCGCCGGAGCGGCCGACCGACCTTCAGCGGATCATCTGGCGGGAGTCGATCGGCGCGCCGCGCGCCTGACACCGCCGTCGGAGGAAGCCCGCAGGCGGAGCGGGCGGAGCGGGCGGAGCGGGCGGAAGGCAGCGGATCGAGACGGACTCCCCCGCCGCTAGCCTGGGCGAATGAGCGACTACCAGGTGCTGGAGATGGGCGGTCTCGACGAGTGGCGGGCGCACTACGGCGGGTTCCGGCCCGACAGCTCCCGTGACGGACGCCGCGTGGTCGACCACGAGTTGGCCATGCAGTACATCGGCATGACCGCGAATGCGTACGAGCCGGGCGAGGAAGCGGGCTACTGGCACGTCCACTCGGAGGTCGAGGAGGTCTACGTGTTCCTCGCCGGGCGCGGCCAGATGGCCCTCGACGACGACATCGTCGACGTCGGCCCCGGTACCGCGGTGCGGGTCGGCCAGGGTGTGCTGCGCACGTGGCGCGCGCTGCCAGACAGCCCGGGGGAACTGCGTTGGCTCTGCATCCGCGCGGGCGGGCGCGAGTTGCCGCATCTCCCCGACGACAGCCGGCGTGCCCCCGAGCGCCGGTCCCCGTGGTCCTGAACCCGCAGGACGCCACCCTCGCGGCCTACGAGCGCGGCGCGCGGCAGTACGCCGAGCGCACCGCGGCGGCCCTCTCTCCCGAGGTCGGTGTGCTGCTGGCCCGGGTGCCCGCCGGTGCACACGTGCTCGAGCTCGGCAGCGGACCGGGAAGGGATGCCGCGGCGCTCGAAGCGGCGGGCCTCACTGTCGACCGCACCGACGGCGCGAGGGCGTTCGTCGAATCACAGCGAGCGGCGGGTCATGAGGCACGCGTGCTCGACGTCCGCGCCGGCGACTTCGGCGGCCCGTACGACGCCGTCTTCGCCAACGCCGTGCTGCTGCATGTGCCACGGGCCGATCTGCCGGGCGTGCTCGTGACCGCGCGGCGCGCGTGCCGCGCCGGCGGCGTGCTCGTCGCGAGCTTCAAGAAGGGCAGCGGCGAGGCCTGGACACAGGTCAAGCTCGACGACCCGCGCCACTTCACGTACTGGGACGAGCGCGGCCTCGAGGGCGCCCTGACCGCCGCGGGCTGGACGCCCGAGCAGGTGACGGAGTCGACGCTCCCCGAGTCGGCCGAGCTGTGGATCACCGCGATCGCCCGGAACGAGGCATCCGTCCCCGCCTCAACCGGCGCTCAGGCCAGGAGCAGGTAGACCGCGCCGACGATCGTGAAGACGATCACGAGCTTCTCGAACACGGATTGCGGCATGCGGTCGGCCAGCCAGCGGCCGAGGAAGGCGGCGACGACGACGAGGGGCACCAGGACCAGGTCGATGAGCAGCCCGGGCACCGTGATGATCCCGATGCCGATCGAGAACGGCACCTTGAAGAGGTTGACGATCGCGAAGAACCACGCCGCGGTGCCGAGGAACGCCTTCACCTCGAACCGTGCGGCGAGGAAGTACATCGACATCACCGGACCCGCCGCGTTGGCGACCATCGTCGTGAATCCGCCGAGCGACCCGTAGGTCGCCGCCGCGACTCGATGCGGTCCGGCGGTGTCGACCTGGGACATGAACCGGCGGCGCAGCAGCGTGATGGCGATGACGACGAGGAGGATCACGCCGATCGTCTTCTTCACCCAGACGTCGTCGGCGAACCACAGGAACACGACGCCGAGCAGCACCCCGATCACGACCGCCGGCGCGAGTCGCGCGAGCGTCCGCCAGTCCGCATGGCGGCGATACATCGTGACGGCGAAGATGTCGGCGACGATCAGGAGCAGCAGCAGCACGCCTGTCGACTGCTTCGCGGGCAGGACGGCCGCGAAGATCGCGACGGCGATGGTGCCGGCTCCGGGCACGGCCGTCTTCGAGAGTCCGACGACGAGGGCGCCGATCCCCAGCAGCGCCCAGGCCCACCAGGCGAGGTCGGGCACGTCAGCCGGCTCGACCGTCGGCCGTGGCAGCGGTGAGCGCGGCCTCGCCGAGCGCCGTCCGGCGCGCCTCGTCGGTCATCCACAGCGGACGGACGAGCGCGCGGATGCCGAGCCCGGCCACGTCGGCGGCGGCGGCCTCGTCCTCCTCGGCGATCAGCCAGGTGTCGAGCAGGCCGCCGTCCGCCCTGGCGCCGTAGAGGCCGGCGACCGCCGTGGCGGACGTCTCGACACCGATCGCCGTGAGACAGACGTCGGCCATACCGCGCACGACCTTGCCGCCGATGATGGGCGAGACCCCGACGATCGGAGCGGCCGTCGCACGGAGCGCCTCGCGCACGCCGGGAACGGCGAGGATCGGGCCGATCGACACGACGGGGTTCGAGGGCGCGAGGAGCACCACGTCGGCCTCCGCGATCGCCTCCGCCACACCCGGCGCCGGGGCCGCGTGCTCGATGCCCGGGTTCTCGAACCGAGCCGGCGTGAGGGTCGCGCGGTGCCGCGTCCACCATTCCTGGAAGTGCAGACGGGAGTCGTCCTCGAGCACGACGACCGTGTCGACCTCGGCGTCGGTCATCGGCAGCAGGCGCGCGCCGAGGTCCCAGCGGTGCGACATCCGCTCGAGCACCTGTGTGGGCGTGAGGCCCTCGCGCAGCCAGCCCGTGCGGGCGAGGTGCGTGCCGAGGTCGAGGTCGCCGAGGGTGAACCACGGCCACCCCGCGCCCCACGCCTGCAGCTCCTCGTTCACGCGCTCGCTGTCGCCGTGACGACCCCAGCCTCGTTCGGCGTCGTTCACGCCCGCGAGGGCGTAGGTGATCGAGTCGACATCGGGCTGCAGGCGGACGCCGGAAAGCCAGAGGTCATCGCCGGTGTTGACGACGACGGTGAGCGCCGACGCGGTCTCGTCAAGGCCGCGGGCGCGCAGGGCCGCGCGGACGCCGAGCACGAAGCGGGAGCCGCCGACGCCGCCCGCGAGCACGACGATGCGGGGCGTGCCGGTCATCCCGGGTCAGCCCCGGCTGTCCATGCCGAGCCGCGGGAGCGCGCCGGTGCGCGGCGCGAACTCGTCGGCCGCGTGCGGCAGCGAGAACTTGGCGACGGCGTCGATGAGGGCGTCGACCGTCTGGGCCTCGGCGACGACATCGACGTCGAGGCCGGCTCGGCGCGCGTCCTTGGCGGTGCGAGGACCGATCGCGGCGATGAGAGTGGTGGCCGGGATGTGCGCGAACTGCTCGTGGACCTGCTCTGCGACCGAGCCGCTGGTCACGAGGATGGCGTTGATGCGACCGGATCGGACGTCCTCGGCGATGCGGTCCGTCACCGGCACGCCGACCGTGCGATAAGCGACGACGCTGCGGACCCGGTGCCCGGCGTCGGTCAGCATGCGCGTGAGCACCGGCTTCGCGATCTCGCTGCGGAGGGTGAGGATGTCGCGGGGCTGAGGCTCGAGCCCGATCATCTGCTCCGCCATCCCCGCCGCCGAGTTGTCCCGGTCGGGTACGAGGTCGACGTGGTATCCCACCGCGAGGAGCGCCGCCGCCGTGGTCTCACCGACCGCCGCGATCTTGGTGCTCGCGGGGACGACCGCGCGGTATGCGTACAGCACGTCGACGGTCGTGGCGCTCGTGACCGTGAGCCAGTCGAACCGGCCGGCCGCCAGATCGGCGAGCGCCTGCTCGAGCGCGGCCTGATCGTTCGTGGGAGCGAAGTTGATGAGGGGGGCGATGACCGGGGTGGCGCCCTGCCGGCGCAGAGTGGCCGCGACGCCGTCGCCCCAGGGACCGCCCCGGGGGACGAGAACGCGCCAGCCGGTCAGAGGTTTGACGGACTGGTGCTGTGCTGCGGCGGTGTTCATAAGGGGGTCGACTCTCGATGGTGCTCAGCCGGCCGCCCACTACGTTCGAGCAGCCGATGCGCGATGGGAATCGGGTTCGCGCGATCGGCAGCATACGCACCGTTGCACTGCCTTGTCTCCCGAGCATACCCCTCATCCCGGAAGCGGTGTCCCTCCCCTGTGGAGAGCATGCCCCGAGGCGGTCTCAGCGCGTGTAGAGGCGGACGAAACCCCAGACGGCAGCACCGATCGCCACGGCGCCGACGACGACCGCCACCGCAGTGACCGCGGGGTTGCGCCGCTGGAAAGCACGCGCCTGCTCCACACCGTCGTCGACCGCACGGCCGACGCGCCGGGGCACGTTGGCCTTCTCTTCGATGGCGGCGAGCGCGGCCTTCAGCTCGGTCCGGGCCTGCACGACGGGATCGCCGATGCCGAGCGGAACGGCCGTGCGCGGCACGGGTACGACGGCATCAGAGCTCATCGCGCACCTCCTTCACATCCAGGGCGATCGACTGCACGGGGTTCTGTCGCTCGCCGATCTTCTTGAAGCGGAGGATACCGAGCCAGGCCAGCACCGCCGTGATGACGAGCATCGCGAAGAACACGACGAGTGCCGACAGCCAGACCGGCCACCACGACGACAGGCCGGCGATCACGAAGGTGCCGAGCACCGGCACGGACCAGAACAGCACGAACAGCGCGGCGAACGCCCACAGCGCTCCCCACCCGCCGTCCTTCGCTGTCCGGGAGAGCCACGCCTTCGCCGCGTCGACCTCCGCGATGACGAGGTTGCGGATGAGCTCCGGGATCTCACCGACGAGGGTGAGCAGGCTGTCGTCCGAGCGGTCGCGGAAGCCACGCGGCGTGGTCATCACGTCAGGCCCCGCCGCGTCCGTTCTCCGACACGTCGTCGACCACGTCGTCGACCGCGTCCTTCACCGCCTCCGTGGAGGTGCGCGCAGCCTTCTGCACGTCGTCGGCCGAGTCCTGTCCGACCTTGAGCGCCGCGTCGAGCTTCTGCCCGGGGGTTCCCTTGGCGCCCGCGGCCTGAGTGACCTTGACCGCCGATTCCCACAGCGTCGACGGCAGAGCCATCGCCTGGGACTTGGCGAAGTCCTTCACCTTGTCGACCTGCGTCTGCACGGGCTCGGCGTTCCACACCTTGAGCCACTGCGACTTGATCTGCTCGTACCGCTGTCGGCCCGCCCGCGTACCGAGGACGTATCCGACTGCAAGTCCGAGGACGAGTCCTGCCTTGCCCCTCATGAGGCCTCCTCACGCTTGGTGTGCACCTGACGATCATCCCCAGGTTAGCCCTGTATGCCGATTCCGGCATCCACCCTTGACACGGATCGTCGCCGCGTGCTCATTCCGCCGCCGACGCACCCCACAGGACGCGCCGGCGCAGCCGGTCCGTCTCTTCGCGGGCGTCGCCGACGACCTGCGCGAGCCCGCTTCCCGACAGCCACGCGCCGACCGCCGCGATGCCGTGCGCCCGTCCGATCGCGGCACGGGCCGCGGCGGTGCGGTCGCCGTGCCCGAGAGCCGACGCGGGGGGTGCGAGGGTGAACGCGTCGCGGTGGGCGTCGACGATCCGCGCACCACCCGATCCAGCCGCACCTGATCCCGCACCATCGAGCGGGATGCCGAGGAGAGCGGATGCCTCGGCCACCGCGAGCGCGGCGGCGTCGGCGTCCGTGAGCGTCGCGGTGGCGGGGGCGACACCCGGCCCTCCGAAGGAGACGCGGAGGATGTGGCGCCCGTCGCCGGCCGCACGCGCGAGCCACGCCCAGCGCGCGGTCTCGTGTACGAGCCCTGTCGCGCGGAGCGCCCCGGGCACCGCGTGCACGTGCGCACCGCGGGGCGCCGCGCCGAGTTCCGGCGCATCGACGACGAGCGTGACGACCTCGCGGGCGATCCCCGCGGGCGCCACGTCAGCGAACGCCGGATGCGCGAGGGCCGACGCGAGCAGCGCACGCGCCGCGGCTTCGTCGGTCGCGACGATGACGGCATCGGCTCGCAGCTCCCCCGGCGCCTCGGCACGCGACGGGTCTGCCACCACCTCCGTCTCCGGCTCGGCCGCGTCTGATGCGGCCGTCAGAGTCGCGAGTCCGACGGTCCACCCGTCGCCCGCGCGCACCAGCGCCGTCGCCCGCGCGCCGGTGTGCACCACCGCCCCGCGCTCGGCGAGCCGCTGCGCCAGGGCGGCGACGAGCTGCGGCATCCCACCGTCCAGCCCCTCGATCGCAGGGCCGCCGGCGCCGACACGCACATCGGCGACCGCGCCGCCCAGCCACCCGGTGCGGGTGAGGGCGTTGCTGAGCCCCGGCGCGGCGATCTCGACGTCGACCTCGTCCGGGTCGAGCCCGAACCGATCGACCGTCAGTGGTGCGACGAGCCGGTCACGCACCTTGGCCCCCATGCGGCTGCGGACGAGGCGGCCGAGGCTGCGCTGGGCGCCGATCGTCAGGGGCGGTCGCAGGCGATCCACGTACGCCCGCCAGGTGCCGCCCCAGCCGATCACGCGGCGCACGCTCTCATCCCACGGGTTCGCCGGGATGCCGAGCACCTGCTCGGCTGCGAGCGGCGCGGCGGCGCCCTTCGGCAGGCCGGCGATCCACTCGCGGTCATCGCGCGGCGTCACGATCCCGGCGCCGGGGAGCACCTCGTCCACGAGCCGCCGCACGGCGCCGCCGCGGGTCGACCAGCAGGTGACGCCCGTCTCGACATCGAGGCCCGCGAGACGGGTCGACCCGATCGTGCCGCCGAGGCGATCGGATGCCTCGACCAGCGTGACGCTCATCCCGACCTTCGCGCACTCCCACGCGGCGACGAGCCCTGCGATGCCCCCGCCGATCACCACCACGCGTGTGTGCTGCGCCTGGTCGACGAGGTCCTGGAGCGGTTCGGCGGCCGGGCTCACCCGGCGGGAGACTCCCGGCGGCGCGTCGGCGTCGGCAGGTGGCGTGGGGTTGCTCACGGCATCCATCCTCCCATTCGCTCCCTGCCGCGCCGCGGGCCGCGGGTGCCAGACTGAATCCATGACGCTCCACATCACCGGAGACGACGCGGCCGATCGCCTGCTGACGGACGACCCGCTCGCCCTGCTCATCGGCATGCTCCTCGACCAGCAGGTCGCCATGGAGACCGCGTTCGCCGGCCCGCTCAAGATCGCAGAGCGCGCCGGGACACTGGATGCCGCGGCCCTGGCGAGTTTCGACCCCGAGGCGTTCGCGGGGCTGTTCTCGGCGACCCCCGCGGTGCACCGGTTCCCGGGATCGATGGCGGCTCGCGTGCAGGCGCTGTGTGCCGCGGTGGGCCAGGACTGGGACGGCGACGCCTCGGCGATCTGGACCCGCGACGACCCCGACGGAGCCACCGTCCTCAAGCGGCTCAAGGCCCTGCCCGGTTTCGGCGAGCAGAAGGCGAAGATCTTCCTGGCGCTGCTGGGCAAGCAGTACGGGTTCGACGGCGACGGGTGGCGCGAGGCATCCGCCCCGTATGGAGAGGATGGGTCGTTCCGCAGCGTCGCCGACATCGTCTCGCCGGAGTCCCTGGCGAAGGTGCGCGAGCACAAGCGGGCCATGAAGGCGGCAGCCAAATCCGGCGGCGGCGTCTGATGAAGAAGACGGGCGGTGACGTCGACGAGTTCCTCGCCGCCGTGCCCTCGCCGAAGCGCCGACGCGATGCCGCGACCATCGTCTCGCTGATGCAGGATGTCGCGGAGCGCGAGCCCGAGATGTGGGGCACGATCGTCGGCTTCGGGTCGTGCCACTACCGCTACCCCACCGGCACCGAGGGCGACGCTCCGATCCTCGCGTTCTCACCGCGCCGCCAGGCGACGACGGTCTACCTGCTCGATGCCGGCGCCCAGGCCGAGCGGCTGGAGGCACTCGGTCCTCACGAGAGCAGCGTCGGCTGCCTGTACCTCAAGGACGTCGAGGCGATCGACCTGGGCGTCCTGCGAGAGATCCTCGTCGAGGAGGTACGTCGGGTGACCGCAGGCGACACCGGTTCCGCGGTGTTCACGGTCACCGGCTGACGCGCCGGACGGTGCCCGTTCGTGCTCCGTGGCACCGGCGGCGGCGGGTCCTAAGGTTGACGACGTGCGGCTGAGGTTCTTCGGTGGACTCGAGGCGGAGGCGGACGACGCCCCGATCGAGATCCGCGGTCGCGGCCAGGAGGCGCTCCTCTTCCGCCTCGCGCTCGACGCGGGCACCACTGTCGCATACCGCTCGCTCGCCGAGGACGTGTGGCCCGACGACCTGCCGGACGACCCGCGCGCCTCGCTCCAGTCGCTCGCCTCGCGCCTGCGCCGCGCCGTTCCCGCGGGCACGCTCGAGGCGGTGCCGGGGGGATACCGGCTCGCGGTCGCGCGTGAGCACGTGGATATCGCGCTGTTCCAGGACCTCGTGGCCCGCGCGCGGCACGCCGAAGACCCGGTGGTCGCCGTCGCGGACGCCCGCGCCGCGCTGGCCCTGTGGCGCGGGGAACCGTGGACCCCGGGCGAAGGCTTCGACTGGGTGGTCCGCGATCTGCTCGAGGACCGCGCGCATGCCGAGCGGATCGCGGGCGCCGGGGCCGGAGACCCGATCCACGGCGCAGCCCCTACGCCGCGCGCCCCCGCGGCGGCCGTGGCACCGGCAGCGTCGGCGTCCGAGGGTGTGACGCCCGCCCGGGCGACAGCCCCCACCGTGCCCGCGAGCCTCACGCCACTGATCGGGCGCACCCGCGAGCTGGAGCTGATCGAGTCCCAGCTGCGCGCGGAGCGCCTCGTCACGTTGATCGGGCCCGGCGGCGCCGGCAAGACCACCCTCGCGTTCGAGACCGCGCGGCGCACACCCGGGTCGATCGTCGTGGAACTCGCGCCGGCGGCGCCGGGAGAGGTGTGGGCTGCCGTCGCGGGGGCTGTGGGCCGCAGCATCCGTGTCGGTGAACTCGTGTCGACGAGCGCGCGCGACCGGGTCGTCGAGGCTCTCGCCGGACGATCGGTGCTGGTCATCCTCGACAACTGCGAGCACGTCTCGGCCGAGGCCGCGGGGGTCGCGCTCGATCTGCTCGGCAGCGCGCCGGGATCCCGCATCCTCGCGACCAGTCGCGAACCGCTGGGTCTCGCCGGCGAGGCGTTCGTCGATCTCGGCCCGCTTCCCGGCGCTGACGCCCGCGAGCTCTTCGCCCGCCGCGTCCGTGCGGCGCGGGGCACCGCCCCCACCGGCGACGAGGCGGCCGCGGTCGACCGCATCGTCAGCCGGCTCGACGGACTGCCGCTGGCACTCGAGCTCGCAGCGGCGAAGTCCCGCACGCTCACGATCGCCGAGATCGACCGCGGCCTCGACGACCGTTTCGCGCTCCTCGCGACCGGCCCACGTGCCCTTGAAGCACGCCATCAGACACTGCGCGCACTGATCGACTGGAGCTGGGAGACGCTGACGGATGCGGAGCGCACCGCCCTCCGTGCCACTGCGGTCTTCCCCGACGGCGTCGATGCGCGTGATGTGCCGGCCATGGCCGCCGCGTTCGAGGTCGACGGCGCATCGTTCGAATCCCTCGTCGACAAGTCGCTGCTGCGGCGGTCCGAGGGGCGCCTGCGCATGCTCGAGACGGTGCGCGAGTACGGCATCGACCGGCTGCGCACCGAGGGTCGCGAGGCGGAGTTCCGAGCGCGCGAGGCGAGAGCGATGAGCGAGCTCGCGGCTCGCCAGGACGCGCTGCTGCGCGGGCCGCACGTGCGTGAGGGGCTCGCCTGGTTCGACGCCGACGAGGAGAACCTCACCGCAGCCCTGCGGACGTGTGCCGAGCAGCCGGGCCTCGAAGACGTCGGCATCCAGCTCGTGCGGGCGTGCTTCTGGACGTGGATCATGCGCGAGCGCTTCACCGAGCTGCAGTCCGGCATCCGACGGTTCGGCGATGCCGCGGCGGTGCTCGACTCCGAGCCGGCCGTGGTCGTGCGGGCGATCGCGATCCTCGGTCTCGCGTTCAGGCCCGATCCCGGCGGGGCGATGTCCGCTCCCGTCGCGACAGCGCCGACTGCCGGCGGTGCGCCGGACGCCGCCATCCAGAGCGCACGCTCTGCGTCCGAGGAGTCCGCCGCACACCCCGGTGAGCCGACGCCGAGCGGTCTGGCGCGTCTCGAGCGGGAGGCGCCGGCCGTCGTCGCGGCCGCGGCGGTGCACCGCAGCGAGCTCTCGGCCGCGGTCCCTCCGCTCCTCCACGGGCTCCTCGAGGAGGCCCGGCGGCACGTGCCCGGCGCCCCCTGGACGCGCAGCTTCACCATCCGCGACGAGGGTCTCGAGGACGCCCCCGCGTGGACGCGCGCGTTCCTGAGCATGGTGCGCTCGGCCCTCGCGCAGAACACCGGCGACAGTGAGACGCTCGGGGCGGAGAGCGACCGCGCGCTCTCGATGTTCCTCGAGCTCGGCGACGTGTGGGGAACCGCGTTCGCGAGCCAGATGCGCTCGGAATGGCTGCAGCTCGCGGGGCGGCTCGAGGAGGCCCTCGCCGTCGCAGACGCATCCACCGAGGGGCTCGCCGGGCTCACCTCGACCACCGACCTGGTGCAGCAGCGCTCGCAGAGCATCGGCCTCCTGCTGCGCCTCGGCCGCATCGACGAAGCACGCGAGCGGCTGGCCGGCAGCCGTGAGCTCGCCCGTTCGTACGAGTCGCCGCGCGCTCTCGCGCAGACCGACATGGACGCGGCGATGATCGAGATCGCCGTGGGAGACGGCGCCGCGGCCCTCCGTCATCTCGACGCGATCGACGCAGAGATGCTGCCCGCGTTCCCCGCCCAGCTGACCGCGTGGTCGCAGTCCCGCCGCGCGCAGGCGCTGCTGCTGGATGGGCGGGCCGACGAGGCGCACGACGCACTGCGCCGGGCGTATCCCGCTGCGGCGCGCAGCGGGGACCAGCCGATCGTCTCTGACGTCGCCGTGTCGATCGCGGGCTGGCTCGCGGTGACGGGAAGGGATGCCGACGCCCGGCGCGCCCTCGTCGCGGCGGCCCGCCTGCGGGGCGGCGTCGACACCACCGATCCGTTCCTGCGCGTCATGCGCGCCCGGCTGGACGGCGACGCCCTCCTGCCGCACGCCGCCGACGGCGTCGGCTCCGACGGCGCCGACGAACTCGCCGTGCTGGCCGCACTCCTCGGCTGACCGATCCGCGGCCCGCGAGTCGACGCAGGAAGGAGCCGGGGCGGCTCATGCCAGCCCGGCTCCTATCACGGCCGCGGGTCGCGGCATCCCGTCATGCCTTGCGCATGTAGGCGCGCACGGTGAGCGGTGCGAAGACGGCCACGATCACCGCGGCGCCGAGGAGGGCCGTGAAGACGTCCGTGGTGACCGCGCCCTCGTTGACCAGGCCGCGCACCGCGGTGACCAGGTGCGAGACCGGGTTGATGTCGACGAACCACTGCAGCCAGTCGGGCATGGTGTCGGCGGGCACGAACGCGTTCGAGAGGAACGTGAGCGGGAACAGGATGAGCATCGAGATGCCCTGCACGCTCGACGCGGTGCGTGCGATGACGCCGAAGAAGGCGAAGATCCAGCTCATCGCCCACGAGCAGGCGATCACGAGGAGGCCGGCCGCGATGACGCCGCCGAGTCCGCCGCCGGGGCGGAAGCCCATGATGAAGCCCATCGTGAAGGTGAGCGTCGTGGCGATCGTGTAGCGCAGCGTGTCGGCGAGCAGCGCTCCTGAAAGCGGCGCGATGCGCGCGATGGGCAGCGAGCGGAACCGGTCGAACACGCCCTTGTCCATGTCTTCGCGCAGCTGCACGCCGGTGACGACGGAGGTCGTGATGACGGTCTGCACGAGGATGCCCGGAATGATGATGGGCAGATAGCTCTGCACGTCGCCGGCGATCGCGCCGCCGAAGATGTACGTGAACATCAGCGTGAAGATGATCGGCTGCACCGTCACGTCGATGAGCTGCTCGGGCGTGCGGCGGATCTTGAGGATCCCCCGCCACGCCATGGTGAGCGTGTTCTGAACCGTGAGCGCGAGGCTCGTGCGGTTGGAGAGGTGCCGGTCGGCGACCGGGACGATGGGGGTGGCGAGCGCGGTCATGCGCGGACTCCTTCGAGCTGGTCGGCCGTCGCGTGGGCGGCCTCGTCGTCTTCTGGCACGCCCTTGCCGGTGAGGGTGAGGAACACCTCGTCGAGCGTCGGCTGCTGGACGCTGAGCTCCTCGAGGTGCAGATCGGCGTCGCGGAGCGCGACGAGCAGGTCGGCGACCCGGTCCGGATCGCTCATCGGCACCGTGAGGCGCGCGGCCTCGGGCGACACGATCGCCGGAACGCCGAGCACCCGAACGATCTCGCGCTGCGCGGCGGCGATGTCGGAGCCGGCCCGCAGACGCAGCAGCAGCGACGCCTGGCCGACCGACGACTTGAGCTCGAGCGCCGTGCCTTCGGCCACCACGGTGCCCCGATCGATCACGGCGATGCGGTCGGCGAGCTGGTCTGCCTCGTCGAGGTACTGCGTCGTCAGCAGCACCGTCGAGCCGGTCGCCACCAGACGGCGGATGGTGTCCCACATCTGTCCGCGGGTGCGCGGGTCGAGGCCGGTGGTCGGCTCGTCGAGGAAGATCAGCGGCGGCTGCGCGATGAGGGATGCCGCGAGGTCGAGGCGGCGGCGCATGCCGCCGGAGAACTTGGCCAGCGGCCGCGTGGCGGCCTCCGTGAGCGAGAACTCCTCGAGGAGCTCGGCGGCCTTCCGCTTGGCGTCGGCGCGCGACAGTCCGAGCAGGCGCGCGAAGATCACGAGGTTCTCGGTGGCCGAGAGCGTCTCGTCGACCGACGCGAACTGGCCGGTGAGGCCGATCAGCTGGCGGACGATCTGCGGGTGACGCACGACGTCGTAGCCGAAGATCTCTGCGTGGCCGGCGTCGGGCTTGAGGAGCGTGCCCAGCATGCTGATGGTGGTGGTCTTGCCCGCGCCGTTGGGACCGAGCACGCCGTAGACGGTGCCGGCTTCGACGGTCAGGTCGACGCCGTCGACCGCCCGGTTGCTGCCGAAGGTCTTGACGAGGCCTTCGGCGCGGACCGCGGGGGTGCGGGAGGTGGAAGTGGTGATGGTCATGGGATTCGCCTTTCGACGTCACCCAGAGTGCGCCCCGCGCACTGTCGCACCGCTGTCGTTCTCGCCCCCTCGCTGCCGTCGCGCTGTCACGCCGCTGTCACGGGTCGGCTGAGCCGGTTCGGGCGGGTTCTGGCACAGCGGCAGGACGACGGATGCCCCGACCCGGGTGGCCGGGTCGAGGCATCCGTCGGCCTCACTGCGGTGTCGGGCTCGTCACTTCACGGCGATCGCGTCCAGCACAGTCTCGTTGAAGGTGCTGCCGGCGGCGTCCCACGCCTCGGACTTGAGCGAGATCTTCGTCGTGCCCTTCGGCGGCGTGATGGCGGCGGAGTAGGCGCCGGCAGAGCCGCTCACCGTGACGGCCGTCCACGTCTTGCCGGTGTCGTACGACGCCCACAGCTTCAGGCCCTCGATCGCCGCGCCGGTCGAGCCGTCCTGATGCGACACGGTCGGTGTGAGCGTGACCTTCTTCGCCGGAGCGACGTTCAGACCCGACAGCTGCTGCACGCCGTAGTCGAGCTGCAGCAGCGGCAGCACGGTGGGCAGGGACGTCGCCGCGCTCGTGAAGCTCCATTCGGTGCTGACGCCCGTGGACTGCGTCCACCAGCGCTCGAAGCGGTGGGTGTCGAGGGTCACCCGGAACGTGTGCTCCTCTGCCGGGAACGTGCCCCAGCCGCTGGCGTACTCGCTGCTTCCCACGGGCGCCCCATCCATCCAGATCTGCATCAGGCTGTCCGTTCCGCCATCGGGACCCGCGACGTTCGGGTGACCCTCTCCGTCCACGCGGTAGGGCAGATCGATCGAGAGGACGTCCCCGTCGCGGCGGACGGATGCCTGAGCCGGCGACTCCGGATCGGGCAGGAGCCCGCCGTGCACGACCTGCCCGAGCAGCGTCTCGCTTCCCGTCTCGCCGGGTGCGTAGGAGCGGAACGCGCCCGCGAAGTCCGTGGGGAACTCGTCCGCAGCGTTGCCCCCGCCGCCGGAATACGGCTCGGCGGTGTGCTGGTACTTCGCCGCCGGGTCGGCGAAGTAGGTGATGGTCCGGTCGGCGACCGGCTCGTCGAGCCAGCGGTTGAATCCGATGTAGCTGTCTGCCGTGACCATCCGGTGCCACTCCTGGAGCGACGAGCCGGCGGTCTGTCCCTTCACCGCGCTGGTGATGGACGCGGTGTTGGTCGAGTCGAGCCGGTAGTCGAGGCTCGCAGGAATGCCGTCCTCGACCTTGGCGAACGCGTAGTCGTTCGGCGAGTATCCGTAGCCGGTGCCCACGATCTTCGCGCCCTTCTTCGCGGTCGTGAGGGCCAGCACCTCCAGGCCCCTGTCGCGCGGCAGCGTGAGCGTCGGCAGCACCTTGTCGGGGAAGTTGCCCATCGCCACGAACTCGAGGTCCTCCCAGTACGGGCCGTCGGCGGCGCCGTACACGATGAGCGCGAGGGCGCCGGCATCCTTGGCCGCCTGGGTCTGCGCGTTGAGGAGACCGTCGACCGCTCCCACACGGCCGGGTCGCGCCTCGACGAGCGCGATCCTGCCGTTGACCCCCGCCGCCTGCAGCTCGGCGGGCGTGCCCGTGCCGGCCGGGACGACGGCCGTGTTCACGCGGCCGTACAGCTCGGGCGACGTGACGGCGTAGCGCAGGTCCTCGGAGAGGTCGATGGTCTGCGATCCCGCGGTGACCTCGACGTCGAGCTCGGGTGCGCCGAGCAGCCAGCTCTCGGTGAGCGTCTCCTCGCCCGCAAGCGCACCCTCGGCCAGCAGGTAGACCTCGTCCGGCACGCCCGGACTGCTGATGTACGCGCTCCCGCTCGTCGCCTGCGTCACCTCCCAGGAACGACCGGGGAGCGCGCGCTTGAGCACCTGCTCGAAGTTGGTGACCTGCGACTTCTTCTCGGTGGTGATCGTGACCGGCTTCGCCTTCGTCCCGTCGATGACGACCGGATACTCGCCGGGCGCCGTGAGATCGAGGTCGCGGGTGAAGAGCGTCGAGCCGCTGATGAGCGCTGCGCCGGGCTCGGTGTTGATCAGCGTGCCGAGGATCGCATAGCGGCCGACCGGCACGCGCACGTCGGCCGTGCCGCCGGAGATCGTGAAGCTCTGCTGGAACGACGGGTCGTCCAGGCCGTACAGCGTCGCGTAGCTCTGGCCTCGCACGAGAACACCGTCGGGCTGGAGGGCCTGCAGGTGCAGGCTCGCCATGTCGGTCTCGACCTGGTAGCCGAGCACCGTCCTGACGGGCGGGAAGCCCGGCCCGGCGGCCGTCACGACGCCCGTGTAGAAGTCGGGGTCGTCGACACGGGGATCGACGGTGACCTCCACGGATGCGGTCCCCCGCGCCGGCACCGTGACGACATCGCTCGACAGCGCGATCATGCCGTCCGGCACCGGTGCGCCGTCCGAGCCGGAGCCCGCCAGCGTCAGGTAGAGCGTGAGGTCTGTCTCCTGCGTGTTGGTGTACTCGATCGACGTCGTGCGCGGCGTCTGCGAGGCGCGCGGCGACTCGAACACGCCGATCGACAGCGACGCCGGATCGGCGTACAGCGGCTGGCTGATGGCGCTCGGGATGAGGATCTTGCCCGCGCCCTCCTTCCACACGTTCCCGACGGTCGGCTGCGCGGTGCCCATCAGCAGGGCCTTCAGCGCCTCGCCGTCGAGCTCAGGACGCGCGGCCTTCAGGATCGCCGCTGCGCCCGCAACGGCGGGCGCAGCCATCGAGGTGCCGCCGTCGTAGACGTACTTGTCGTCGGCGGGCACGTCGGGGCGGGTGCCCGCGGCTCGCGCCGCGAGGATCCACGCGCCGGGCGCCGTCACATCCGGCTTGACGCCGGCGTTCCCGAAGCGCGGGCCGGTCGACGAGAACGAGGCGAGCTGGTTCCACTCGTCCACCGCGCCGACCGTCAGCGCGCTCTGGGCGGTGCCGGGCGTCGTGACCGTCGTCGAGCCGAAGTTGCCGTCGTTGCCGGCGGCGACCACGACGAGCGTGTCGTAGCGCGACGAGATCCAGTCCACGGCGAGCGCGCCGGGATCGGTCCCGTCGGTGTAGTCGCCCTGCACGCCGAGACTCATGTTGATGACATCGGCGCCCTCCTCCGCCGCCCACTCCATCGCGTCGATGATCCACGACTCCTGGCCGTACCCTTCGGCGTTGAGCACACGCCCGTTGAGGAGCTTCGCGCCGTACGCGACACCCCGATTCGCACCGCCGGAGGCCTCACCCGTGCCGGCGACGATCGAGGCGACGTGCGTCCCGTGGCCCTTCTGGTCCTTCGTCGAGCCGCTGCCGGTGAAGTCCTTCTCGGCGATCACCACACCGTCGTCGAGGTCGGGATGCGTCGTGTCGATGCCCGTGTCGAGCACCGCGACCACCGCGCCGGTGCCGTCGAGTCCGGCCTCCCACGCCGCGGGAGCGCCGATCTGCGGCGCGGAGACCACATCGAGCGCTTCGACGGGGGCGTCGAGCCAGACCCGTTCGACCGCTCCACCCGCGGCCGCGGCCGCGACGAGGGCCGGAGCGCCGGTTGCAGGCACCTCGCCCGAGACGGCGTCGATCGACTCCAGCGTGCGGTCGGTGTCGACATCGAGTGCCTGCCACTCCGCCGCGTCGGCCTTCGCATCCGTCGGCTCGTCGGACTGCACGATGATCGGCACGCCATCGGTGGGGTCGAGGGCGGCGAGCCCCTTCACGTCGAACAGGCTCAGATCGAGCTGATCGGGCACGAGGCCGACCACGTCCGACGGCACCACGTAGTAGTGCTCGGCGTCGCCGTACGCGGCGTACGAGACGGGCTCGTCCGATTCGCGCGGCGCCGCGGTGAACTCCACGATCGGGGCGCCGTCGGCGCCCTCGTGGAGCGTCACCGTGTCGCCGGTGATGAGCGTGACCGGCTCTGCCGGTGCGGTCGACACCCATTCCGGCGACGTCGCCGGCGCTGTTGCCGTCGGCGCTGCTGCCGCGGCGGGCGATGCCACCGCCGTCGCTGCGGCGATCATGCCGGTGACGACGAGCGCGCCGCTCTTCCTGGCTCTGAATCTCACGTCTGTGCTCCTGTGCCTCGAGGGACGCAGCGGCGCAGGGCGGACCGTGGTGTTCGAGGGACCGGATGCCGCACATCGCCGTCAGCATCCCTGCCGATCGATGCGTCGACTCAAGCAGTGCTGGGAGCGCTCCCGCAACCATCTCCGCCAGGAATTTACATACGTTGTAAATGAGCTTCGCTCGCGCGTCCGGCTAAATATGTTGTGACCAGCCACTTAGCCGAGGCACCGTATACGATCCGGCGGGGCGGTCACAGAGTCGTAACACGGGCGACTCGTTCCGCCGGCGGCTCAGCGCAGCACGCGCCCGCTCACGGCCAGCGTCAGCCGCCGAGGCATGAGACCGGCGAGCTTCGCGCTGACCGCATTCGCCCAGCCCGACACGACGCTGGCGCGTCGCCCGCGATCGAGCTCGCGCAGCGCGAGGCCGACCACCTCGGCCGGCGTCTGGAAGCGCCCGACCGCGGCATCCTCCGTGCCGACCACGTCGAAGAACTCGGTGCGCGTCGCCCCCGGGCTCAGCGCCAGCACCCGCAGTCCGCTCTCCCGGGTCTCGTACGCGAGCGCTTCGGTGAAGCTCAGCACGAAGGCCTTCGTGGCGCCGTACACCGCCATGTTCGGACACGGCTGGTACGCAGCCGTGCTCGCGATGTTCACCAGGGCTCCCCGGCCCTCGGCCATGAGGTCGGGCAGCAGCTCCCGCGTCACCGCGACGAGGTTCGCGACGTTGACCTGCACCATCTCGCTGATGCGACCCGGATCGGCGTCGGCGAAGGCACCCTTCATGCCGAAGCCGGCGTTGTTGATGAGGGTGTGCACGCGGATGCCGCGCTCATCGAGTGCCGTGCGGAGGGCGGTGGCGGCATCCGTTCGAGAGAGGTCGAGCGCGATCACCGTCGCGCGCACGCCGTGGGCCGCTTCCAGGCGCTCCGACAGCTCGCGCAGGCGCTCCTCGCGCCGGGCGACGAGCACGAGGTCGGCGCCACGAGCGGCGAGCTGTTCGGCGAACTCGGCGCCGAGCCCGGCGCTGGCACCGGTGATGAGGGCGGTCATGCCGGAGTAGGTGATGGTCATGGGGCCAATGTAGACACTGACAGCATTGTTGTCAATGCCAACTTGCGGCTAGGGTGAGGAGCGTGACGGAGCGCTCGTATCACCACGGCAATCTGCGCGCGGCGCTGCTCGACCGCGCGTGGCAGGTCGTCGACTCACAGGGCGCCGAGGCCCTGTCGCTGCGACAGCTGGCTCGCGATCTCGAAGTGAGCCACGGGGCATCCGCGCGACACTTCCGCGACAAGCAGGCCCTGCTCGATGCCCTCGCCGTGCTCGGATTCGCGCGCCTGAACACGGCGCTCGCGGATGCGGTCGACACCGCGGGGCCGTTCGCCGGCCGCTTCCGCGCCGCCGGCGACGCCTACGTGGGCTTCGCGGTGCGGCATCCCGAGATCCTCCGGACGATGTACTCCACCAAGCACCACCCGGCCGCCTCGCCCGACCTCATCGAGCTCAGCCACGTCGCGATGCCGGCTCTGGTCGCGCTCTTCCGCGCCGCGCAGGACGCCGGGGAGCTGCCGCCCCGTCCACCCGAGGAAGCCGCGCTCGTCGCGTTCGCCGCAGTGCACGGGGTCGCGACTCTCGCCACCGACGACCTCCTCGACGGCGTCCCGTGGGAGGACGCCACGGCCGCGACCATCACCGCCGTCTGGCGCGGCCTCGCCTCTCCGCCGGTCGGCTGAAGCGGGCGACGCCATCGGGTGGTCTCCCGAGAGCGGGACGATCCGCTCCGAACCGACCTGCGTCGCATCGGCTGTTCCGGGGACACCCGCCCAGGGTGCCGGAGACGACGGATGCCGCGACCCGGCGAGGTCGCGGCATCCGTCGTTCTGCGGGTCAGGCGCCGCGCAGGCGGTCGGCGAGGTAGGCGTGCAGCCCCTCGAGGGGCACCCGCTCCTGGCCCATCGTGTCGCGGTCGCGCACGGTGACGGCGCGGTCCTCGAGCGAGTCGAAGTCGACGGTCACGCAGAACGGCGTGCCGATCTCGTCCTGGCGACGGTAGCGGCGGCCGATGGCGCCGGCATCGTCGAAGTCGATGTTCCACTCGCCACGGAGGTCCTCAGCCACCTCGCGGGCGATCGGCGACAGCTGCTCGTTGCGCGACAGCGGCAGCACCGCGGCCTTGACGGGGGCGAGGCGCGGGTCGAGCTTGAGCACCGTGCGGGTGTCGGTGCCGCCCTTCGCGTTCGGCGCCTCCTCCTCGTGGTACGCGTCCACGAGGAACGCCATCATGGCGCGGGTGAGGCCGAAAGAGGGCTCGATGACATAGGGGATGTACTTCTCGCCCGACGCCTGGTCGAAGTACGACAGCGACTGACCGGAGGCCTCCGCGTGCGAGCCGAGGTCGTAGTCGGTGCGGTTGGCGACACCCATGAGCTCGCCCCACTCCTTGCCGGCGAAGCCGAAGCGGTACTCGACGTCGATGGTGCCGTCGGAGTAGTGCGCGCGATCCTCTTCGGGCACGTCGAACCGGCGCATGTTGCCGGCGTCGATTCCGAGGTCGATGAACCAGTTCCAGCACTCCTCGACCCAGTGGTCGAACCACTCCTGGGCATCGGCCGGCGGCACGAAGTACTCGATCTCCATCTGCTCGAACTCGCGGGTGCGGAAGATGAAGTTGCCGGGCGTGATCTCGTTGCGGAACGCCTTGCCGACCTGGCCGATGCCGAACGGCGGCTTCTTGCGGCTCGCGGTGAGCACGTTCGCGAAGTTCACGAAGATGCCCTGGGCCGTCTCGGGGCGGAGGTAGTACAGGCCGCTCTCGTCGTCGACGACGCCGAGGTACGTCTTCACCAGACCCGAGAACTCCTTGGGCTCGGTGTACTGCCCCTTCGTGCCGCAGTGCGGGCACGGCACGTCGGCGAGCCCGTTCTCGGCCTTGCGGCCCTTGCGCGCCTCGAAGTCCTCGATGAGGTTGTCGGCGCGGAACCGCTTGTGGCAGTGCAGGCACTCGACCAACGGGTCGGTGAAGGTCGCGACGTGACCGGATGCCTCCCACACGCGCTTGGGGAGGATGATCGACGAGTCGAGGCCGACCATGTCGCCGCGGCCGCGCACGAACGTCTGCCACCACTGGCGGCGGATGTTCTCCTTGAGCTCGGTGCCGAGGGGACCGTAATCCCACGCCGACCGGGATCCGCCGTAGATCTCACCCGCCTGGAACACGAACCCGCGGTGACGGGCGAGGGCGATGACTTTGTCGAGGCGAGACTGCTCGGCCACGGTGGCTCCAATGGTCGGGTGGGGATGCACGAGGGTGCGGATGCCACGGACCGCGGCATCCGTCGATTCTATCGAGCGGAGCAACGTGCTTGTCCGTCGCGAGCGCAGCATGGGGAACTCTCCCCATCGAGCGCCCGGACGGGCCGACCTAGGATGATTCACGTCGATCGGAGTCACAGTGGACGGTGTCCAGCTCAATCTCGCGCGGCTCCTGGAAGCCGGGTCGAGACTCACCTCGGTGAAGGGCGAGTTCGAGAACGCGTCGGCGAACGCCCGGGGACTCGCGGACGCCGTCGGCCACGACGGACTCGCGGACGCGCTCGTCGACTTCGCCGACAAGTGGGACGACACGCGCAAAGACATGGTGGCGAACATCGGGACCCTGGCCGAGGCGTCGACCGGCATCGCCGAGGCGTTCGGGCAGCTCGACACCGAGTACGCGAACGCCCTCTCGGGCGACGGCGCAGCGCCCCCCACCGGTGGACATCGGCCGGAGACCCTGTGATGTCCCGGCCCTTCGACTGGACGCCGCTCGACCGCGGCTCGGACCCCATCCCCGGCGAGCCCGATCGCGTCCGCGATGGTGGCCGTGACTACGTCGACGTCGCCGGCGCCATCGGCCGTGCCGTGCGCGCCCTCCGAGCGATGGAGCTCGACGGCGATCGCTCCGACGCGACCGACGAACTCATCACCAACGCCGGCGACGTCGCGGACGACATCGAGCGTGCGCAGGAGCGCTACCGCGAGACGGGGCTCGCGCTGCTCGCGTACGCGCCACGCCTCGCGAGCGCGCAGCAGACGTCGCTCCGGGCGCTCACGATGGCCGAATCGGCTCGTGAAGCGGCCGCGGACGCTCAGCAGTCGCGTCAGCACTACCTCGACCTCGCCTCCGACGCCGAGAGCGCGGACGGCGCCTCCGACTACCGCGATCGCGCCCGGGGATACGAGGAGGCCGGCGACGACGCCGCCGGCGCGCTGCGGAGCGCTCGCGCCCTGCTGGAGGACGCGATCGACGAACGGGACGGCGCCGCGCAGGACGCGATCGACCGCATCCGCGACGTCATCGACGGCGACGGTCTCAACGACTCGTGGTGGGACGACTGGGGAGCGGATCTGCTCGCCGCCATCACCGACATCGCCGGCTGGGTCGCCACCGTCGCCGGCGTCTTGGCGCTGTGCGTGTCGTGGATCCCCGTGATCGGCCAGGCGCTCGCCGGCGTCCTGCTGATCGTCGCCGGTGTCGCCGCCGTGATCAACGCGATCGGCAACGTCATCCTGGCCGCGAGCGGAGAACGCAGCTGGACCGAGGCGGTCATCAGCATCGCCGGAGCGGCCCTGTCGGTCATCGGACTGGGCGCGGTCGCCCGGTCGCTCGGCAAGCTGGCCACCGTCGCGCGGATCAACAGCGCCGCCCGACTGCAGCCGCTGCGCCAGGGCGAGACGATGATGCTGATCCCGCTGCGCAACGCCAATCGCTACTCTGTCGCCTCGCTGCGCGAGTCCGAAGCGCTGTGGCGGTCGCCCGTCTCCGACCTCGCCGCCGACACGCCCCTCTACCGCCTCTACAGCGGAAGCAGCCAGCTGGGCTCATCGTTCGGCAGTGTGCCGCCGACGACGCTGCGCTTCCCCCACAACTCGCTGGGGCTCCCCGCCGCGAACACGATGGAGCGCATGGCCACGTTCCAGATCGACGACATCGGACAGCTCGCGCTCCAGCGGCACGCGCTGCCCTACGAGGGCACGCTCGGCGGTGCGGCGGAGTACGTCTTCCCCCGCGCCGCGGGCGTCAGCGTCGTGAACGACGTGCCCTTCGTGATTCCATGACGCGCATCGACCGGCTGAGCTTCCCGTATCCCGCGGCCCTGTACCGCGGCGACGGGAGCGGTGCCGCCATCGTCCACCGGCAGGCCGCGATCGACACCGGCCCGTCCTGGGCGAGGGTGATCGAGCCGGGAGCGGGCATCGGTCCGGGCTTCGTGTACCTCCAGTACCACGGCGGGGATGTCGCCGTCTTCGCGGTCGACGGAGCGGCGTCCGACGAACCTCCCGCACAGACGCACCTCGATCCTCGACTGCGCGCCGTGGGCGAGTACTTCGAATCGGCAGACCCCGACGAGGCGCGTCGCTCCGACATCGCGAGCGGGGCGAAGCGTCGTGCAGACCTCGCAGCGATCCGAGCGGCCACCTTCGCCGTCGCCGGAGACGCCGACGGCCGCCGCTGGTCGGTGGAGGTCGGCCCCACGGTGGGGAACAGCACGCAGCTCGTCCTGCGGAGCGATGCCGGAGAGGTTCGGCTGATGGACACGACCGCGCCGCGCGAACGGCTCGAGCAGGCGCGGACGACGACCGTGGCCATCCAGGCGACGGAGATGGTGAACCGCCGCTTCGGGTTCGGCACGGGGCGACGTCCGAACACGGTGCAGCTCACGCTGCGCCCGGCGGAGCAACCCGCCGAGGGTGCCGAGTGATCAGCGCCCGGCCGGTCGCCGCGTCCGCGGACGTCGGATCGCCCGAGCTCGCGGCCGCACTGGCCGCATCCGACCCGGTGGCGGTCGGTCGCGCGCTGCAGTCAGGGTGGGTGATCGTCGCCGTCACCCGCCACGACGACCGCACCGACATCCGGCTGTTCGAGGGCCTCGATGCTGAGCCCCCGGGCTGGGAGCTGCCGCTGTTCTCGACGACCGCCCAGCTCGGCGACTTCCTCGCCGACGATCCGGCGCGCGAGTTCGACTTCGTGCGGGCGGCATCGCTCGCCGGATTCCTCCAATCGGCGCGCGAGACGATCGCCCGCGTCGTGTTCGACCCGGCGAGCCCGCATGCGGTCGCGGCATCCGTCGACGACATCCTCGACGCGATCAGCGATCCCGCCGGCGAGCCCCGGCCGTCGGCGCGCGGCATCGCCGACACGGATCGTGCGCTGGATCTCGAGCTGCCGCTGGGCGACGACTGGTTCCGGATCGATCTGACCGACCTCGCCGGCCGTGAGGAGCGGGTCTCCGAGCTGGTCGACCGCCAGCTCGCAGGGCTCGATGCCGGACCGGTGCTCCGGACCCAGCTGTCGCAGTGGCTGCGCCGCATGATCCGCGTGGCCGACGGCGGCCGCGGTCGCGAGACGGCGTTCCTGACACGCCGCAGCGACACCGCCGCGCTCGCGCTGTCGATGACGCGCTACTGGCAGCCGCTGGGTCCTGCGCTCGGGGGGCGCGACCACCTCGACGCGCTCGCCGACCGCCTGCGAGCCCATCCCGGCGAGGACGAGCTGGTCACGGCCCAGACGCCGACCGGCAGGCTTCTTCGGCACACGCATGAGTCCGAAGGCAGCGCCGAGCTTCGCGCCCAGTCGATCCCCGTGCTGACGATCGACTACTGGCTGGAATTCCCCGACCGCCGCGGCCTGTGCCTGGTGAGCTTCTCGACGCCGCATAGCCCGCTGCGCGAGGCGATCAGCGAGCTCACCGACGAGATCGTGGTCGCGTCGTCGTGGGTGGTCGCGGGCACGGATCCGGAGACGCCATGACCGATCCCGAGTCGATTCCGGTCACGCCGGCTTCGGCGGTCACCTCGGCCCGCCTCGCCGCCGCGCTGGCCTCCGGAGATGCCGACGAGATCGGCAGGGCACTCCGCCACGACATCGTCGTGGTGCCGCTGCTGCGCGGCGCCGACGGCACGGCCCAGATCCGCGTGTTCCAGCCGGAGGGGGGCGGCACCGACCTCGCGCTGTTCTCGTCCTCCACGGCTCTGGCTCAGTTCCTCGCCGGCGACGGGCAGCGCGAGTTCGACGTCCGTCGGGGCGGTGAGCTCGCCCCGTTCCTCGCCCAGCATCGGGCGACGCTCACGCGCGTGGTGTTCGATCCCGCCGGTCCCCATCCGGTCGCGGCCCCGGTCGACGCCGTCATCGACGCGCTGCGACCGCGGGCCGATGACGACGACCTGGCCTGGATCGCCGGCGCCGAGCAGGGTCCGGGCGACGTCGTCGACTTCCGCCTCGCCATGCCGCTCGGCGCGTGGGAGCGCGCGGTTCCGGCCGACCTGCTCCCCGCGAGGTCTCATGCCGCGGCGCAGTTCGTCAAGCGAGTGCGCAAGGGGGCGCCTCCGGCACGTGACGTGGTGGCGGCGTGGGTCTCGGACACCGCGCGCGCATGGGCGGCGCTCCCCGCCGTCCGAGAGGTCGATCTTCATGTGAGCGGCCGGGGCGGCGACGCCCTCGTCGTGCTCGCCTCCCGCTCGTGGCACGTCGGCCGGATGGACCCGGACGGCGAGGCCGGTCGAGCCCTCGCCGCTCACGGCGAAGGCTTCACCCGGTTCGACGCGGGGGGCGCGATGCCGGGCGTGCGCGGCATCCATCCCGTTCCCGCACCGGGCGCACCGGGAGGCCGTGCCGTCACCGTGGACTACTGGCTGCCGTTCCCCGACGCGCAGGGCGTCTGCCTCGTGCGCTTCGGCTCGCCCCAGCCCGAGCGCGTCGCCGATGTGGTCGCCGTCTGCGAACCCGTCGTCGCGAACGGAGCCTGGGCGGAGCTGCGGCGCGACTGAGCGCGCGTCGGCCGATGCCGCGAAGCTGAGCGCTCGCTCCGGGCTAGTCGCCCCGCGGGGACGGGCCGTTCTCGCCGTCCGCGCTCTCGAAGGCGCGGTCCCAGTCCTGGAGCTCCTTGCGCCGGCCCATGAGCCCGTCGAGCGACACCTGGAAGTGGAGCCCGCGGCGCGCGTTGACCTGCTTGATGTTCTCCACCAGCTCCGTGGAGAAGGACGCGAGGGCGGTGCGGACTTCTCGGACGCGCTCGTCGGGATCGTCCCACAGATCCGGGTGCGTCAGGATGTCGAGCAGGTAGTCCCGGTCGAGCGCACCCGTGAGCTTGCGGAGGGTCTCGCCGTACTCCACCGCCGCGATCGAGCGCTGGCCCTCTTCGCCCTTGCGGTCCAGGCGGTCGAACAGCTCCGTGGTGTTCTGGGCGATGAGCCCGACCTGCGCGGCGACCTCGCCCGCCTGGGCGACGCCGGCCGAGCCCGCGCGCGCGTACTCGGCGGTCAGCGCCTGCAGGGTCTGCACGTGGGCGCGCACGGGCTCGGGGAGGGCGTGGCGAGCGGGCACCGGCCGGTTGCGGCGGCGCGCCCTCAGCACGCCCCACACGGCGCCGCCGGCTGCCACGAGCACCGCAGCGCCGATCGCGATACCGAGGAACGGCCCCCCGTCGCCCGATCCGGCCGGATCGGGCGAGACCGCGACGACCCCCTGGATCGTCTCGGTGAGTGCCGCATCGAGGTCGCCGCCCGGCATCTCCGCCTGGTTCGCGATCCGCATCGCCTCGCCCTGTTCGAGCACCCGCGAACCCGCCGAGAGGTCGTCGCCCACCGCCACGATGATGGTCTCGCACTCGGGATGGGCGGCGGCGAGCTGCGCCACGATGTCGGGACCGGATGCCTCGAATGACGCGTTGTCGGAGAACACCGCGACGCCGATCGACTCCTCGCCGATCTGCGCCTGCAGCTGGTCCTCCAGAGCCGCCGCGCCCGGCACCTCGGCCGACACGTAGACGCCGTCCGCCCCGATGCCGTCGACGGCATCGTCGACGTAGCCCTGCCCGTCCGTCGCCACGATCATGCGGTCACGCCTAGAAGTTGTTGATCACGGACGCGAACACCAGGTCGATCTTCGCCGCGTCCGACGCGTCGAACCACTGCCCGCCGGTCGCCTCGGCGATGCGCTGCAGCGCGGCCGTGTCGGCGCCCTCGCCGTACGCGATCGGGAAGATGCGCACCGGAGCCTCGTCGCCGCCCTCCTTCGACGCGGCGCCGATCCTGGCGACGAGGGAGTCGAGCGAGATCGACGAGTCGGTGTCCTGCCCGTCCGAGAGCACCACGATCGCGTTGATGCGACCGGGCTCGGCGCGCGCCGTCATCTCCTCGTAGGCGGCGGCGATCGCGTCGTACAGCGGCGTGCCGTCGCGGTGGGCGTACCGCAGGTCGTCGAGCGAGGCATCCACCGACTCGCGATCCGAGGCGAGCGGCTCGACGTCGCGCAGCACGACGATGTTCTGGCCCGCCTCCGACTCCACGCCCGTCGTGAAGGCCCAGACCCCGACCTCATCGGACGAGCGGAAGTGCCCGAGCGTGGACTGCGCGCCCTCGATGGCGCCGTCGAGCTTGGAGCGGCCGTCGCCGATCCCTTCGTCCATCGAGCCGGAGATGTCGATCACCTCGAGCACCGACGACGGCTTGCGGATCTGGGTCCACTGATCGATCGCCGCCGACACCACGTCGACCGCGGGCTTGGGCAGCGTGACCGCCGGGCCGGCAGGGTCGACCCCGTACTCGGCGGTGAACAGGTCGCCGAGAGGTGCGGCGGCATCCAGCGGCCGGAACCCGTATTCGGGCAGGATCTTCTGCGCGGCATCCGTCTGCAGGAAGGCCGCGAAGGCCGCACCCGCGGTGGCCTGCACGTCGGTCACCCAGTCGGCGCCGAGCACGGTGATCGGGTTGTCGGACCACATCGAGCCGCCCGACGGGTAGACCGCGACCAGCTTCTCCTTCGGCGGCGTCAGCGTCTCGCCGGGCTGCACCGTGTGCGAGTCGGGGTTGCCCTGGTTGTAGTTGAGGAGCGACGTCTCTTCCAGCGCCACGGCCGACACGTAGCCCGATCCCCCGGCGCCGTTCTGCGTCTCGTCGTAGAGGCGCGTCAGCACCTTGCCGGTGGTGTCGCCGTAGTGGATCACGCACTCCTCGAAGACGCGCGAGAACTCCGAGGCCGCGGCGACATCGGCGGCCGTCAGATCGGACGTCTTGCCGGATGCCTCGTACGACTGCATCAGGATCGCCGAGAGCCCGGTGGTCGAGGTGTTCGGGTTGGTCTTCGAGATCTTGAACGATCCCCACAACGGCTTGCCGACGCTCGCCCAGCCCTGCGGGTCCTGGCAGAGCGCCTCGAAGTCGGCGATGCCGATCTCGGTTCCGGGCCAGCCGAGGGCCTTGGCCATCGTCTCGGGCACCCCGAACACGACGGGCGTGTGGGTGAACGACTCGGGTTCACCGACGAGGGAGGGGGATGCCGCGGCCGCGACCCGGTCGGTCCAGACCGTCGACGCGGGCGACCACATCGTCGGCCAGCGGCGCTGGTTCTCGTCGGGCCAGTCCGCGCCCGAGGTGAGGAACCGCGTCGCGTCGCCCGAAGAGACGTTGACCGGGTGCACCGTGGCGCACTCGTCGAGCTGCTCGTGCTGCGGCGACTCCTTGAAGGCGTCGGCGAGCGCGTCGAGCATGTTGACCTTCTCGGACGAGGTGGCGACGACCACGCTCGTGCACCCGTCCTCGGCGAAGTCGCCCTCGCCGAGGTCGCCGCCGTCGGGCGTGCTGCCGGTGCAGGCGGCGAGCGCGATCGTCGCGGCGATCAGCACCGCCGTCGCCCCCAGTGCACGCGGTCGAGTCCGGGCGAACGGGGTGCTGTCGGCGGACGAACGCCGGGCTCGTGCAGGCATGGCAGAAGCCTACGGCCCCGCACCCCGGCCGCACAGACGCCCGGCCCCGGCAGGGACGGCCGCGACATAACCTGGACGCGTCGATCGGAGGAACAACGATGATCGAGCAGACTCCAACCCCGTTGCAGCGCACGCAGGGGTGCGCGCAGCGGTGCCGCCGGCGGTGGGCCGCCGTCGCCGTGGGAATCGCCCTGGTGGGCGCCCTGGCGGGCTGCGCGACGAGCGGCGCGGACGACCTCTACGACGCCGCGCGCCAGACCAACCTGCTGTTCAAGTCGGCCGTCGGCACCGTCCAGCTGCATCTCTACGACGGCGACTGGCAGGTGCAGGAGTACGGCGATGCCCCGGTCGACTGCGGCAGCGGGTACTCCTTCGTCATAGGCCGCACCACACCGGAGGGCTGGACCCTCGACGCCGACGCGATGTCGACCGCGCACCACCTCGCGGGCTGGCTGACCGCGCGGGGCTGGACCACGACGGATGCGGAAGCCTCCGGCGACGGGATCGCCGTGGTCGAGGCATCCAATCCCGCCTTCGCCATCGCGTCGCTCGTCGTCGAAGTGCGGGACGGCCAGGTGCCCGATGGAGAGGCTGCCGCCGACGCGATCGGCGTGCACGCCGAGGCAGCCTGTCAGGATGGCGACGCCGATGCGCTGGCCGCGGTCCTCTTCCCCGGATCGCCCGACGCGGCGCACGACGCGCTCCCCGTGGCGGAGCCGGCAGGCGCGGTGCCGGTCTTCGGCTTCACGGCGGACGGCCATCCGCGCTGACGGGCTCAGACCTCGCGCAGCGCCTGCCGGTCGACATCGGCGATCGAGGTGAACCCCGCGAGGCCCAGCGTGATGTCCAGCTCGGCGAGGACGTTGCGCACCACCTCGGCCACACCGGCCTCGCCGGCGATGCCGAGTCCGTACGCGTACGGGCGGCCGAGGGCCACGGCGGTCGCACCGAGAGCCAGCGCGATGAAGACGTCTGAGCCCTGGCGCACGCCCGAGTCGAAGACGATCGGCACCCGGCCCGCCACCCGCTCGGCGATGGTCGGCAGCACCTCCAGCGTCGGGACCGACTGGTCGATCTGGCGTCCGCCGTGGTTCGAGATCCAGATGCCCTCCATCCCCGCATCGAGGGCACGGATCGCGTCGTCCGGGTGCACGATGCCCTTCAGGATGATGGGGAGCGATGTCCACTGCCGGGCCTTGGCCAGGTCGTCCCAGGTCAGCGCGGGTGTCGAGAAGACATCGAGGAACGTCTCGACGGCGGCGCGCGGCAGCGGCGAGCGCAGGTTCTCGCGCATGCTGGTGGAGCCCGTCAGCGCGGCGCCCTTGCGGGCGATGCGCACCCCGGCGGCCACGGCTTTCGGAGTGAGCCTGACCGGCGGCGCGGCATCGGCCGCGGCATCCGGTTCCCTCATCCCGGTCGCTGAGCCTGTCGAAGTGCCCGCCGCCGAGGCCCGCGAGCGCTCGCGCACCAGCTGCTGGAAGACGGGGTCGCTCGTGTACTGCGCGATGCCCATGGCGCGCGTGAACGGCAGGTACGCGAGGTCGAGGTCGCGCGTGCGCCAGCCGAGCAGGTGGGTGTCGAGCGTCACGACGATCGCTTCGCAGCCGGATGCCTCGGCCCGCCGCAGCAGCGAGGCGTTGAGATCGTCGGAGGCCGACCAGTAGAGCTGGAACAGCCGGGGCGCGGTGGGCGCCGCGTCTCGGATCTCCTCCATCGAGAAGGACGCCTGGTTCGACAGGGTGTACGGAATGCCGTGGGATGCCGCGGCCCGCGCCACGGCGAGGTCGGCGTCGGCGTGGGCGAGTTCCATGACGCCGAGCGGGGCGAGCAGGAGCGGCGTCGGGCGGCGGACGCCGAGGAACTCGATCGACAGGTCGCGAGACGACACGTCCCGCAGCGGTCTCGGCCACACCTGCCAGCGGCCGAACGCGGCGCGGTTGGCGGCGACGGTGCGCTCGGCGCCCGCGCCCCCGGCGAGGTAGGCGAATGCCTCCGCGCTCAGGGCCTTGCGGGCGGCGGCTTCGAGCGCCGCGGCGTCGACCGGAACGCGCGGGCGGGTGCCGCTGATGCCGGCGCGGTAGATGCTGGACTGCGCCCGGCGCGAGATGCCGCGCGAGGTGGCGGCCGGGTCTTCGGGGGGAGCGGCGCTTCCTTGAGCCATGCGGTCAGCCTACGCACCGGCGCCGGCGGCACACCGCGCGGGTTTGGGGCGGGTTCGGTTTCTTCGGGGCGGAAGAGACGCGCCCCAAACGGAGAACACGCGCCCCAAACCCGATGGTGCGCGCCGAGCCCCGCCGCCGGGCGGAGGCCGATCCCGTCGGTCCCCGCACCGAGCCCGCCGGTGCAAGCGCCTTCCGTGCGCGCAATTCCCCTTCGCGAGGGTCAGCTGCCGAATCGGCACCAGTCGGCGACCCAGGTGAGGATCCGCGCGCGCATCTCCTCCCCGACGAACAGTTCGAACTCGCCGGGTTCTCCATCGAGACGGACCCGCACGTCGAAGATCGTGCCGCGCTTGTCTTCCAGCACCGCGTGGGGATCGCAGCGGAACGGCGCGAGCGGAAGCTCGAGCACGATGGGATCCGCCTTCGCGGCGGCGATGTCCAGGTCGAGCCGGTAGAGGTCCTCCTCGGGGGGCACCCCCGCGAAGCTGAGGAGGTTCGTGCCCTCCACCCCGACAACCGTGACCGCACCCGTTCCCGTCGGTGTCACTGTCAGCTCCAGCGCGGCAGGCTGGCCCGGCGGCGACGGCTCGAACCCGGTGAACGAGAGCGTCGCGGCATCCATCACCCGGTCCATCAGGCACTCGCGGGCATGCAGGCCCTCGAGGAACCCGAGCGCGTCGGGAGCGGATGCCGTCGCCTCGGCCGTTCGAGAGTCCGAGACGATCTCCAGCACCACCGTCCCATCGCCTTCGTCGGGCGCCGGGCACGCGACGGGCGGCAGCTGAACGCGGATGTCGACGGACGCGCCCGCGGGGATCGTGCTCGTGCGATCCGCGATCACCCGGGTCGCCGGGCCGTCGAGCCGAGGATCTTCGACCCGCACCTCCCCCACCGCGATCGCAGTGTCGGATCCGTTCGTCACGCGCACCTGCGCCTGCCGCGGCCCCACATCGGCGCGAAGCTGCGCGAGCTCGACGGTCACGCCGGCCGGCAGGGTCGGCGCAGGGTCGGGGACCGGCGCCGGCGGTCCGGCGCAACCCGCCAGCACGAGGCCGGCAGCGGCCACCACCGCGCCCGCCGCGACAGCCCGCATCGACCTCGTGACCTGTACCGTTCTCAGGACCGGTGCGCGCCGCGGGCCCGCAGACGCGGCGGGTCGCGGCATCCGTCCCCCCTCCGTCCTGAGAACGGTACGCATCACGGGCATGGATCGCACTCCCGCGGCCTAGCGGGTGAGGGTCTCGCGGGCGACGGTGAAGTCGTCGAGCGCCACCGGGTCGATCTCGACCCCGAGGCCGTGGCCAGTCGGCACACGCACGTGGCCGTCGTCGAGCACCGCCGGCTCGGTCACGATGTCGCGCGTGTAGAAGCGGCTCGACGCCGATACGTCGCCGGGCAGTGTGAAGCCCGGCAGCGCGGCGAGCGCCGCGTTCGCCGCACGGCCGATGCCGGTCTCGAGCATGCCGCCGCACCAGACCGGCACGCCGGCCGCGAGGCAGCGGTCGTGGATGCGGACGGCCTCGAGGTAACCGCCGACGCGGCCGGCCTTGATGTTGATGACGGATGCCGAGCCCAGCGCGAGCGCGTCGGCCGCCGCCTTGTCGGAGACGACGGACTCGTCCAGGCACACCGGCGTGCGCAGCCGCCGCGCCAGCGTCGCGTGGTCGACGAGGTCGTCCTCCTGCAGCGGCTGCTCGATCAGCAGCAGGTCGAAGCGGTCGAGCTCGGCCAGGGTGTCGGCATCCGCCAGCGTGTAGGCGGAGTTCGCATCGACCTGCAGCGGGATCGTGCCGAAGGCGTCGCGCACCGCGGCCGTGTCGGCGACGTCGCGCCCAGGCTTGATCTTGATCTTGATGCGCACGTACCCCTCGTCGAGATAGCCGCGCACGGTCTCGACGAGGGTCGCGGAGTCGCGCTGGATGCCCACGGACACCCCGCTCGGCACACGGTCGCGCACCGCGCCGACGTACTCGCCGAAGCTGCGCCCCTCCGCCCGCAGGGCGGCGTCGAGCACCGCCAGCTCGAGCCCGGCCTTGGCCATGCGGTGGCCCTTGAACGGCTCGAGCGCACCCGCGACGTCCTGGGGCGCGACGCTTCCCCGATCCAGCAGCGCCGGCACGAGGAAGCGCAGTGCGACGTCCCACGCGCCCTGCGTGTACTCGCTGGAGTACAGCGGATCGGCCTGCGTGACGATCTCGCCCCAGCCACTCCCGTCGCCGGTCAGCGCGCGCACCAGGATGACCTCTCGCACCGTCTCGGTGCCGAACGACGTCGTGAACGGGGCGACGAGCGGCAGGTGCAGCACCCGCAGCTCGAATCCTTCGAGGGCGACGGATGCCGCCGGCCGGGCGATGGGCATGCGCTCAGCGTACGCCCGGCCGCCGCCCTCGCGACGGCAGCCGGGCGCGGCGCATCAGCCGAAGCGCGGGTCGTTGCGCGCCGCCGTGTCGACCTTGAGGCGCAGCGCATCGGCGACCTCGCCCCACGACACGTACGAGAAGTTCGTCGCGTCGCGCTGATCGTCGACCTCGGGACCGCTGTCGGGCTCGTCGTGGGTCACCAGCAGACCCTCGCGGTAGTCGCCGACCGGCCGGTTCGTGACCGCCAGCCCGTCGGAGCCCTGCACGTCGTCGACGCCGTCCACGCCCTCGATGCGGAAGGTCCCGACGAGGTCGTTGCGGCCCTGCGTGCGGTAGACGGCGTACGTGTCGTCGCCCTGGCTCGACACGATGACGTAGCCGGTCGCACCCGGACCGTAGTAGAGGTCGACGCCCTCCGCGTCGGCCTCGAGCGCCGTGCCGCCGAAGCCCTTCGCCGCGGCATCCACCGGCTCGCACTCCTCGGACTCCGGGTCGAACGCGTCGTGGATGCCGAAGTCGCGGACGCGGTCGATGAGCGTCGGCTCGCTCGAGCCGAGCGGCAGCGCCACGCGCCACAGCCCGACGTCCTCCTGCGCGGCGTACAGCACGCCCGTCCGCTGGTCGACGCTGAGTCCCTCGAGCTGCGGCAGCCCGCCGGGCTCGTCGCACGGCTGCCAGGTCGTGCCGTCGGGGAGCGGGAAGGATGCCGGGAAGTCGAAGCTGTCGATGCGCTCGTAGCCCACGCGCCCGTCCGCCACGGTGAGCTCGGCGGTCGCCACCGTGGTGGTGCCTTCGCGCGTGACGACGGCCACGGCCGCACCGTCCGCAGGCTGCCAGACGGCGAGTCCATACGCGGTGTGGTCGTCGCTCACCTCGTCACGATCGGCGCTGAAGAGGAAGGGCTGTTCGGCAGCGGTGATCTCGTGCACCGGGGCCTGCGCCTCGGCACCCGCCGGGTCGATCGCGAAGAAGCGCAGCTGGTCGTTGTAGCGGTCCGAGACGACAGCCACGTCGACCGGCCCGTCGCCGAGATCGAGGCCGTACGCGATGTCGACGTTGTTGTAGCGGCCCGCCACGCCGTCCGCGCGGGGCGCCGGCTCGGCGGCGAGGGACTGGAGCTCGGCGCCGTCGAGGTCGTAGACCCGCAGCCCGCCCTCCTTGGCGGTGGTGATGACGATCGAGTCCCGCGCGTCACCGGGGGCGACCCAGATCGCCGGGTCGTCGCCCGACGCACTGCCGCCTTCGGCGTCGTCATAGAGCGCGGGCGTCTCGACGGCGGTGGTGACGACGGCCGGCGGCACCGGTTCGCCGCCCGGGCGGGCGGTGGCAGAGAGCGGAACGGAGGCGACGAGGACCGCGGCGAGCGGCACCGCGAGCAGCAGACGGTGAGACATGCGCCGAGGCTGACGGGCCCAGGCGAACGCCGAGTGGCCGCCGGGTGAACGGCCGCTGCGCGCGCGTGGGGGTGCGACTCCTCCGGCGCCCGTTCACGCCGAAACCTCCCCGACCGCTGTTCGGGCGGCGTCCGTCAGCGAGCGTGCGGTGGCCGCGGCATCCGTCACGCCAGGCGTCAGTAGGCGAAGCGCGCGTCGGCGCGCTCGCGCCGGACCGGGATGTAGGTCGAGCGGGCGACCCGCGGCCGGCGGCGTCGGGGCTCCCGCGGTTCCGTGCGCACGTCGGCGCGCGCCGCTCGGCCACTCAGGGCGACGATCAGTGTCTCGATGTGCTCGCGCATGGCTTCTCCTTGTTCCCTGGAGAAGAGATGGTCCTGCCCGGGCTGATACGTCACGCGCATCGATTCCTGAGCGTCAGCCGGGGATCTCGGCGAAGGCGCGGACGGGGAACGTGCCGAAACCCTCGACGGCGGGCGGGGCGGCCGTGAAGCGGGCGCCGCGCGGCGGCAGCTCGCCCAGGCGGGTGAGGTGCTCGACGACATGCACGCCGGCATCCAGCAGCAGACTGTGCGCCGGACGTTCGCCTCCCGACTCGGTGTCGTCGATGTTGAGCGAGTCGATTCCCACCAGCACCGCACCGGCGTCGATGAGCCACTGCGCGGCCTCGCCGGTCAGGAACGGGGCGCCGGCGCCGTACTCCGGGCGGCCGAACCAGCGGTCCCATCCGGTGTGCAGCAGCACGGCCGCGCCGCGCACGTCGCGATCGGCGAGCGTGGCCGAACGGATGCCGCGGCGCGAGGCATCCCACGCATCCTCGAGGTGGAAGACCTCGGCGCGGAGGCCCACCAGCGACGACAGGTCGAGTCCCGCGAGGTCGCGTCCGTCGGCGTAACGGTGGAACGGGGAGTCGAGGTAGGTGCCGGTGTTGCCGATCATCTGGATGACGTCCATCGCGAACTCGGTGCCGGGCGCGTAGCGGGCGCGCGAGTCCTCGCGGGTGAGGTGCGGCGTGATCGTCGGCGCGGGGAGCCCGGGATAGGTGACGAGACCGGCCCTGATGGGGTGGCTGAGGTCGATGATGCGGCGGCTCGCGGCCTCGGCCTCCACCGCCTTGTCCACGCCGCGGCTGCCGCGATGCGGCTCCTCGACGACCCGCAGTCCGCGCAGCGCGACCTCGTCCACGAGGGCGAGCCCGAGATGCGCGACCAGCAGGCGTGCGATCCCGTCTTCGGAGATGTCGGCGGTCGGAAGGTCCAGCCGGAACCCGGTGCCGGCGAGGCCGCCCCCGTTGGCGAAGCTGATGTCGAAATCGAAGTGGGCGCGATACTCGGGCATGCGAGCGAGCCTAGGGCCGCGGCATCCGCCGGTCGCCGTCCGCGACCGCCATCGTCCGTCGGATTCCGGTCTAACCGACGGCGCCTCTAGCGGGGCCGCTCCGGGCATGCAACCCCGTGCCCCGAGAAATGCGGTCCTCGTACCGTCGGGCACATGGACACTTTCGACTTCGCACCGCGGCACGCGATCGTGACCGCTTCGGACTCCGGTATCGGACAGGCGACGGCGCTGGCGCTGGCGGACGCCGGACTGGACGTCGGCATCACGTGGCACAGCGACGAGGACGGGGCGGAGCGCACCGCCGCCGGCGTCCGCGAACGCGGTCGCCGTGCCGAGGTCACGCGCTTCGACGCCACCGCCCTCGACGAGGTCGCCGGCACGATCGACGGACTCGTCGAGCGCCTCGGCGGCCTGGACGTCTTCGTCAACAACGCCGGCGGCGGATCGGGCGGGCCGTTCCTGGACCTCTCGATCGAGGACTGGCGTCAGGTCGTCGCGCTCAACCTGGACGGCGCCTTCGCCGGGCTGCAGGCGGCGGCGCGCCACATGGTGCGCGCCGGCCGCGGCGGGCGCCTCGTCGCGATCACGAGTGTGCACGAGACCCAGCCGCGCGTCGGATCGGCCGCCTACGTCGCCGCCAAGCACGGCCTCGGCGGCCTCATCGAGACGATGGCCCAGGAGCTCGGGGAGCACGCGATCACGGTCAACGCCGTCGCTCCCGGCGAGATCGCGACCCCGCTCACCAACCAGGATCCGGAGGATGCCGAGCACACGCGTCGCCCCGGCATCCCGCTCGGTCGACCCGGAAAGCCCGACGAGATCGCGGCGGTGGTGGCGTTCCTCGCCTCGCCGAGCGCGAGCTACGTGACCGGCGCGAGCTGGACCGTCGACGGCGGGATGCTGCAGATGGGCCCCCAGGCCGGTTCGCACCTGAAGAGCGACGAATGGCGGGAAGGATGAGCATGAACGAGCACGACGAGACCGACTCCACCGGCATGACCGACGAGGAGAAGCGGCGCGATCAGCTGACGTCCGCGCCCGATGCGGTCGAGTCGGACGCCGACCCGCGCATCGACGTGACGCACCGCGACGGCGTCACGCGCATCGACATCCGCGACGACGCCGACGTGCGGCCGGGAGACCCCACCACGGAGCCACCCGATCGGTGAGGGTCAGCGATCAGGCCGGACGAGCAGGTAGCCGCGCGCGTCGTCGAAGCCCCCGATCGCGAGACCCGCGGCGAGGTGCCTGGTCAGCTGCTCGCGCACGTGTGAGCGCCAGACCGCGGCATCCACCGGCGTCTCGCGACGGAGCGTCTCGATGTCGTGCGGGATCTCGACCGACGCGACCACCCGCTCGTCGCCGGGGGTGGGCACGGGCGGCGCGGCGAGCGCCCACGACACCATGATGCGGTCGGTCTCGTCGCCGCGATTGACGCCGTCGTCCATGGGCCCGTAGTGGTTCACGAGGTACTCGGTGACCCGCGTGCCGAGCACGCGCAGGTTGAAGTGCGCGTTGCGGGCGACCAGCGGGTCGAACGTCCAGGTGATGTTCCCGACCTCGCGCGCGAGCGCCCATTCCCGCTGGTGCTGCTTGAGCACGCGTCCGAGGCCCTGCGACTGGTGGCCCGGCAGCACGCCGGTGATGTGACTGTGCATGGAGCGCGCCGCCGGAACCGCGAAGAACGCGACGGATGCCCCGACCATGCGATCGTCCTCGTACAGGCCGACCGCGTAGTTGCCGGAGTGCGCCAGCGCCCGCAGCAGGTTGGGCGGCATGCCGCCGCGGTCGCCGCCCCACACCTCCGCGAGAACATCGGAGGCGCGGTGGACCTCGTCGACGGTGTCGAGCGGGCGGATGTCGACGCCGGGCGGCGTGGCGGTCTCGGCCATGCCATCACGGTACTCCGGCGCGTCGGTCCGGACGCCCGACGTCGACACCAAGTCGGTGAGAGTGCAGCTGGTGGACGAGGAGGAGGGAAGCCGCCTCCCTCTCGTCCGCCGGCTGCACCTTCGCGGGCCGGGGCCCCGAAGGCCGCAGCGCCGATAGCCTGAAGCGATGGGCACGGGTGATGAGGACGCGAGAAGACGACTCACCCGGATGCCGCGTCAGGGCGCCATCGTGGCGGTGCTGGCCGTCGCGGGCCTGTGCTCGTCGTTCATGTTCACCCTCATGGTGCCCATCCAGTCGAAGCTGCCGGAGCTGCTGAACTCCAGCCGCGAGGACACCGCGTGGGTGGTCACGTCGACGTTGCTCGCGGCGGCGGTGATCACCCCGATCTCGGGGCGACTCGGCGACATGTACGGCAAGCGCCGCATCGTGCTCGTGCTCGTCGCGGTGATGGTCGCCGGCTCGGTGGTCGCGGCACTGTCGCCCGGCATCGTCGGCATCATCGTCGGGCGCACGCTGCAGGGCGCCATCGTCGGCGTGGTGCCGCTCGGCATCTCGATCATGCGCGACGTGCTGCACGAGGACCGCGTCGATTCCGCGATCGCCTTCATGAGCGCGACGCTCGGGGTCGGCGGCGCGCTGGGCCTGCCGATCAGCGCGCTGATCACCGAGCGGAGCGACTGGCATCTGCTGTTCTGGATGGCCGCGGGGCTCGGCGTCATCGTGTTCGCGCTCGTCCTCTGGATCGTGCCGGTGAGCGTGCTGCGCACCGCCGGCCGGTTCGACTACGTCGGCGCCGCAGGACTCGCGGTCGGCCTCATCGGCATCCTCCTGGCGATCTCGCGCGGCAACGAGTGGGGCTGGGGCTCGCCGCCGGTGCTGGTGTGCGGGCTCGGCGGGCTGGTCGTGCTGCTGCTGTGGGGATGGTTCGAGCTGCGCATCGACGAGCCGCTGCTCGACCTGCGGGTCGCCGCGCGGCCCGCGGTGCTGCTGACGAACATCGCCTCGGTGGCGATGGGGTTCTCGCTCTTCGCCTCGAACGTCGTGTACCCGCAGATGCTCGAGCTGCCGGTCGCGACGGGGGCGGGGTTCGGCCTGTCCCTTCTCGTCGCCAGCCTGATCGTCATGCCGTCGGGACTGGTCATGATGGTGCTGTCGCCCATCGCCGGTCGCATCGCGTTCCGCACCGGCCCGAAGCTCCTGCTGCTGCTCGGCGCGCTCTCGCTGATCGCCGCCTACGGCTTCACGCTGCTGTTCTCCTCCGAGGTGTGGCACATCCTCGTCGCGAACATCCTCATCGGCGCGGGCATCGGCTTCGGGTACGCCTCGATGCCGATGCTCATCATGCGCTCGGTGCCGCAGAGCGAGACGGGCGCGTCGAACGGGCTCAATGCCCTGTTCCGCTCCCTCGGCACCAGCACGGCGGCCGCGGTGATCGGCGCGGTGCTCGCCACCTACACCGTCGACTTCGAGGGGATGCCGGTCCCCACGACCACGGGCTTCACGCTGTCGCTGATCCTCGGCGGGGCCGCCGCGATCGTCGCCCTCGTGGTGGCGCTGTTCATCCCGCGCCATCACGCGCCCGAGGAGCAGCATCCGTCCCTGCGCGAGTAGCGAGCGCGGCACTTCGCTGCGACCGCTGCGACACACGATGGCGCGCTCGCACGAAACTGCCGCGCCCGCTTCAGGGGGCGTGCGTCACGCCCGCAGCAGGGCGAGACGCGGCGCGTCGGGGGCGAGGCGTTCGGCCACGGCGACCGCCGACAGGATCGCGCTCTCGTGCGAGTCGGCGTCGGCGGTGTACAGGCCCGCAAGCGAGATCCCGTGCCGCCCCTGCAGCGGGCGCAGCCGTCGCTGCGCGTCGAAGTAGGCCGTGTCGATCAGCCCGTGCTCGTAGGTCGCCGTGGCGTAGAGCGGCTCCGGCAGGACGTCGTCGTAGGTCACCCAGCTCTTGAAGACAGGCGCGTGGCGTGCCGGATCCCAGATCGACAGCGCGCTGTGCGCCGCATCGGCGCGGATGTTCACGACCGACCACGCCGCCGCGTCACGCGGCATGAGCCGGCGATCGCCGTGGATCGCGATCGTCGTCGTGAAGTACTCGAACCTCGCGAGCTGCTCCACCAGCTCCGCGAGTTCGGGTCGGTGCGCGAGCAGCGCATGCGCCTGGCGCGCGTTGCACGCGAGGACGAGATGGTCGAACGGATGCCGCATCCCGCCGGCCTCGATCGACAGGACGCCGTCGGCTTCTCGCGTGACGGATGCCACCCGCGCACCGGTGAGCACCGTCGCCCGCTCGAGGGAGGCGGCGAGGGCTTCGACGTACACCCGGAGGCCGCCGGGGATCTCACTCTGCTCGGGCGGCCGCAGACCCCTCGGGAGATTCGCACCGAGGTAGTAGAGCGCGTTGTACGCGGCGAAGCGGCGGAAATCGGCCAGCTCGACGCACCAGAACGCGAGGAGCATCGGGAAGAGGAAGTCGTCGACGAATGAGCGTGGCAGCCGCATGCGCTCGACGTACTCCGCGATGGTGACGGTGGTGTCGTGTTCGGCGAGGAACGCCGGAATGTCCGAGAGGAAGGATCGGAGTCGCAGGAGGTGCCCGATCGCACGCGGCGTGAGCGACGACCAGACCGGGCGGCCCCGCCGGAACGGCGGCATCGCGATCGGACGGGTGCCGTCGGCACGGGCGACGGTGAGCGTGGCCGGGTAGGCCGCCCGAGTGACCTCGAGCGCGTCGAGCAGCCGGTTGAAGGTGGCGTACGCGGCGCTCGGGGCGAAGAACTGGAAACCCGAGTCCACGGCGAGCGTCTGTCCGTCGACCTGGATGTCGACCGTGTGCGCATGGCCGCCGAGCCGGTCGTCCTGCTCGAACAGGGTGACGTCGTGGTCGCGTTCCAGCAGCCACGCGGTCGCGAGGCCGGCCGCGCCACCGCCGATGATTCCGATCCGCATGGTCCCCGTCATCCGAGCCGGGCTTGGGACCGAGCTTCTCTCGACAGGTCTATCGGCTCGTGCGCTCGATCGCTAGCCTGACGTCAACCGGGGCGACGGGAGCGAGCGATGGACGGGCGTGATCAGGGCTTTCAGGGGGACGGCAGCGGCCGGCACGGCAGGGGCGAGCCCGAGCAGGTACCCGTAGGGCCGCCGGACGGCGCGAGGGCGGCGGCCGATGCGACGCGGACCGGCACCGTCGCCGCGGCGAGCGGCACGGACGCGGCCGGGACGACCGCTCCCGACGACGGCGCCGACCACGATGCCCGGTTCTTCGGACAGCCCTGGGCACTCGCGCACATCTTCGGCGTCGAGATGTGGGAGCGGTTCAGCTTCTACGGCATGCAGGGCATCCTGCTCATCTACATGTACTACTCGATCGCCGACGGCGGTCTCGGGATCCCCGAGGCGACGGCGACCGGCATCGTCGGCGCCTACGGCGGCACCGTCTACCTCTCGACGATCCTGGGCGCCTGGGTCGCCGACCGCCTGCTGGGCTCGGAGCGGGTGCTGTTCTTCAGCGCCTGGGTCATCATGGCCGGCCACATCGCGCTCGCCGTCCTCCCCAACATCTGGGGCCTCGGCGTGGGGCTGGTCCTCGTCGCGATCGGTTCGGGCGGCTTGAAGGCCAACGCGACAGCCGTCGTCGGCACGCTGTACACCCCGAAGGACCCGCGCCGCGACGCCGGTTTCTCGCTGTTCTACCTCGGCATCAATCTCGGCGCATTCCTGGGGCCTATCGTCACCGGGTTCCTGCAGAGCAACGTCGGCTTCCACTGGGGCTTCGCCGCGGCCGCGATCGGCATGGCGATCGGCCTCATCCAGTACTCGTTCGGGCGCAAGCAGCTGCCCGCGTCGTCGCGCATCGTCGCCAACCCGCTCCCCGCGAACCGTCGGCTGGTCGCGATCGGCGTCGGCATCGCGGGGCTGCTGGTGATCGTGGTGCTGGTACTCACCGGCGTGATCCGCGCGGACAACCTGGCAGGCGTCGTGATCATCGTGACGCTCGGGGCGGCGATCGCCTACTTCTGCGTCATCATCGCGTCGCGCCACATCAGTGGCGACGAGCGCTCGCGCGTCATCGGCTTCATCCCGCTGTTCATCGTCAACGTCGGGTTCTGGTCGCTCTATCAGCAGCAGTTCACGGTGCTGACCATCTACTCCGACCAGCGCCTGAACCGCTCGATCCTGGGCTGGGAGATGCCGGTGTCGTGGGTCAACTCCATCAACCCGATCTTCGTCATCATCCTCTCCGGCGTCTTCGCCGCGATCTGGACGAAGCTGGGCACACGAGCGCCGTCGGCTCCCGTGAAGTTCTCCCTCGGCGCGATGATCATGGGCCTGGCATTCCTGCTGTTCCTCCCGTGGGCGAACGGTGCGCCCAACTCGACGCCGCTGCTGGCCATCGTCCTGATCCTGCTCGTGTTCACGATCGCCGAGCTCTTCATCTCTCCCCCGGGCCTGTCGGTGACGACGAAGCTCGCGCCGGAGCGGTTCCACACGCAGATGGTGGCGCTGTACTTCCTGTCGGTCGCCCTCGGCACCGCGATCGCCGGCTGGCTGGCACAGTTCTACGACCCGACCGACGAGGTTCCGTACTTCACGATCATCGGCGCCATCGCGATCGTGCTCGGCCTCGCGCTGCTCGCGTCGGCGCGTCCCGTGCTCAAGCTGATGCGCGGAGTGCGCTGAGGTTCAGCGGCCGTCGCGGCCGGTCAGGAGACGGGGAGCCGGATCGCGTGGGTGCTGCGACCTGGCTCGAGAGTCAGATCCGCCCCTCCGGCGCGCAGGCGCGCAGTCATGCCGTAGGGGACGTCGGCCGTCACGGTCGCCACGTCGTCCATGCGGGTCCACTCCACGGCGAAGCGACCGAAGGGGGTTCCGACGTGCGCCCGCACCTCGTCCACGCCCGCGTCGAAGTCGGGCTCGATCACGGCGGTGCGATAGCCGGGTGAGGTGGAGCGGATGCCGGCGACCCGGCGGTACAGCCAGTCGTCGACGCTGCCGGGCGCGTAGTGGTTGAACGACATCGGCCGGATCTCACCGCCCGGCGAGATCGCATCCCATGCCTCCCAGATCGTCGTGGCTCCGCGGTCCACCTCGTAGAGCCACGACGGCATCTCGGACTGCCAGAGCAGCGTCCGCGCGACATCCGGGTAGCCGGTGTCGCACAGCACGTCGAGCAGATACGGCGTGGAGAGGAAGCCGGTGTCGAGCCGGTTGCCGCGCTCCCGGATCAGATCCACGAGCCGCGCCGCCGTGCGAGCACGCACCTCGGCCGGCGCCAAGTCGAAGGCGAGGGCCAGCACGTACACACCCTGCATGCGCACGGGGAGGTCGCCGTCGGCGTCGATGTACTCTGCCGCGAACGCCGCCCGCACGTCGGCGGCACGCTCGGCGAAGGCTGCGGCATCCGCGTCCCGTCCGAGAACCGCCGCCGCCTGCGCGGCGATCGTCAGGGTCTGCGCCTGGAACATGGGCGCCAGGTACTCGCTCGTGAGCGCCGGCGCGATGCCGATCGCCTCGTGCGTCGGGCGGCCCTCCATCGTGCTCGGCGTCAGCCAGTCGCCGAAGTGCAGGCCGGTGTTGTAGAGCAGCGATTGCGCGCGCCGACGGTCGTCCGTGAGATCGGCGCCGGCAAACGCCTCCGGCAGCTCCGCCGCCGCGGTCTGCCGCTGATACTCGATCCACCGGGACATGGCGTCGTAGTTCTCCTCGAGCACACGCCGTTCGCCGGTGCGCTCGTAGAGGGTCCACGGCACGATGTCGATGGCATCGCTCCAGCCGGCCGCGGCGACGATCGAGCCGATGCCCTGCGCCGTCGCGGCCGCCTCGGCGTCGAACGGCGAGCGCGGCGAGAAGATCGGGATGCGCCCGTCGGGCAGCTGGTCGGCGCGCAGGTTGTCGAGCCAGCGCGAGAGGAACGGCACGACCTGCGCGTTGTTCGCGGCCGCACCGACGAAGGCCTGGATGTCACCGGTCCACCCGGCCCGCTCCCGCTGCGGGCAGTCGGTGGGCACCGAGAGGAAGTTGCCGCGCTGACTCCACACCACGTTCTCGTGCAGGCGATTCAGGCGGCGATCGGATGAAATGAACGAGCCCGTCTGCTTCAGATCGCTGCTGAGCACCACCGCGACCACGTCGTCCGGGCCCAGCGGCGAGGTCAGTCCGCTGATCCTCGCGTACCGGAAGCCGTGGAACGTGAACTCCGGCTCCCACTCCTCTGCGCCATCTGCCGCACCCTCACCGCGACCACCCGCGGCGAGGTACACGTCGGTCTGCTCCTTGTTGATGCCGACGATGTTCGTGAACCACGAGCCGTCGGCCGCGAGCGTCTCGGTGTGCTCGATCACGACCCGCTGCCCGGGCGCCGCGTCGCGCAGGCGCAGCCGCACGCGTCCGACGAGCACCTGGCCGAAGTCCACGATGGTGCCGTCGGGTGTCTCGATCAGCGCAAGGGCAGCCACCTCGAGCACGCGGCGGATCGGCTCGCCGCGGAACGGCACGAGCACCCGGGCGTCGGCGTCCGCCTCGGCCACCGGCATCCAGTCGCCGTCGTCGAATCCCGGGCGGTCCCAGCCCACCGGCACGGCCCGCCGGTCGAAATGCTCGCCGACGAACAGGTCGGCGAATGTCCAGGGCCCCGGCGCACTGCGGACGTTGGAACCGGATGCCACGACCTGCGTCGAACCGTCGGCATAGTCGATGTGCAGCTGCCAGATGGCCGACGTGCGGGTGCCGAACTGCGCGCTCGACCCGGTGAGCCCGATGCGTCCGGCCCACCAGCCGTCGGCGAGCGCCACCCCGAGCACGTTGTCGCCCTCGACGAGCGTGGCGGTGACATCGGATGACGAGAACGAGATGCGGTGCTCGTAGCTGTCGTAGCCCGGCGCGAGCACCTGGTCGTCGGCCCGGCGGCCGTTGACGAACGCCGAAAACACGCCACGCGCTGTCGCGTACAGCCGGGCGCGGACCGCGTCCGGACCGACCTGGAAACGCTGGCGCAGCAGCTGCGGCGGACGCAGCCGCTCTTCGGGCGCCGAGTCGGGACCGAGTCCGCGGATCCAGTCGACGATGCTCCACCGCTCGACGACGGCCTCGTGCTGGGCCGGCTCGACCCATGCCGCCGACCAGTCCGACGGGTCGAGCAGCGACGTCTCGAAGGTGGATGCCGTCCAGTCCGACCAGGCGCCTGCCGACGACCTGCTGCGCACGCGCCATTCGAAGGCGTCACCCGAGGTCAGGCGCCCGCCCGCGTACGCGACCAGCTCGCCGTTGGCGCCCGCGCGGGGGCCGCTCGCCCAGACGACGCGGCCGCCGTTCGACACCTCCAGTTCGTACGCGGCCTGGACGTGGTCGACCAGCCACGAGAAGCGGGGCTCGCGGGTGCCGACGCCGATCGGCGCACGCAGGTACTCGACACGCAGGTCGTACGGGGTCATGTGTCCTCACAGGGTGTCGGGCGCTTCCGGCTGCGGTCGTTGAGCGAGGGAGCGCCGGCGACCGAGACGAGACGCGGTGCACGAGGTTGTTCGTGCGATCAAGACGTTTCGTCTCGCGAGTCGGTCGCTGAGCGAGGAGCGCCAGCGACGAGACGAAGCATCCTCGCTCGCTCAACGACCGGGCGCGGCGGTGAAGCGGGTGGTGAGCGTCCCGATGCCCTCGATCTCGCTCACCAGCACGCTGTCGGGTGCCAGGAAGCGCGGCGGCGTGCGGCGGTTGCCGATGCCGGCCGGCGTCCCCGAGAAGACGATGTCGCCGGGCAGCAGCGGGCAGACGGCCGAGAGCCGCACGAGCAGCTCCGGAACGTCGTAGAGCATCATCGACGTCCGCGAGGACTGCAGGGTCTCGTCCGACAGGCGGCACGAGATCGCCAGGTCGTCTCGATCGACGAACTCGTCGGGAGTCACCAACCATGGCCCGGTCGGACCGAAGCCGGGGAACGACTTGCCCAGGCTGAACTGGGGCGCCGCGCCCTGCAGCTGGGTGATGCGCTCCGACAGGTCCTGGCCGATGGTCAGTCCGGCGACGTGATCCCAGGCCTGCTCGCGTTCGAGTCGGTGCGCTTCGCGACCGATCACGACGACGAGCTCGACCTCCCAGTCGACGTTGCCCACGGGCAGCTCGACCACCGCGTCCTGTCCCACGATCGACGACGGGAACTTCGTGAACGTCACCGGCAGCGCGTCCGGCGGGTAGCCGGCCTCGGCGGCATGCTCCGCGTAGTTGAGCCCGATCGCGAAGACCTGGCGAGGGCGCGGCACCGGGGCGCCGAGCTGCGTGGCCTCGAAGGACACGGCCCCCGCGGCATCCGCTCTCTCCAGGGCCGCCGCCCAAGCGACGAAGCGCTCCCAGTCGTCGAACAGCTGCTGAGGGTCCGGGCCGAACCGGCCATCGGACGCCCCCGCGATGTCGATCGCCTCTGCGGCCCCTGAGCCTGTCGAAGGCTGAACGAGAACCGCGCGGCCGGCCAGGTTGGCGAGCTTCACCAGTCGACCCGCTGCGGGGCCGGCTCGCCGTAGCGGTCCTCCCACGAGATCACGCGGTTGCGGAGCGTCCCGATGCCGGTGATCTCGGCCTCGATCTCGTCGCCGGGCTGCAGGTAGAAGTCGAACGGGTTCGGCTGCACGGCCGCCACACCCGAGATGGTGCCGGTCGTGATGAGGTCGCCCGCGCTGTAGGTCTGCGGCGAGTGGTACGCCACCAGGTGCGGGAACTTGATGCGCGTCTGGTTGGTGTTGCCCTGCTGGCGCACCTCGCCGTTGACCCGCAGCTGCATCGGCAGCTCGTGCATGTCGGGCACCTCGTCGCGCGTGACGATCCAGGGGCCGATCGGGCAGAACGTGTCGATCGCCTTCGAGAACGAGAAGACGCCCGACTCCATCTCCTTGCGCTGGATGTCGCGCGCCGAGATGTCGTTGAACACGGTGAACCCGGCGATGTAGTCGTCCGCCTCGTCCGGGCCGAAGAACTTGCCCGACTTGCCGATGACGATCGCGAGCTCGAGCTCGTAGTCGAGCTCCTTTGTCAGCCCCTCCGGGTAGACGATGTCATCGCCCGAGCCGATGATCGCGTCGACGTTCTGGAAGAACACGATGCCCTTGTGGACCGGATGCGACCAGTCGACCGCGGCGAGCTCGTTGTGGTGGTCGGCGAAGTTGCCCGCCGTGTGGAAGAACTTCTTCGGGCGGATCGGCGCCTCGAGCTTCACGTCGGCATAAGCGAGGCGCTCGCCGGTCTCGGTGACCTGGCCGCCGCGCTCGAAGTACTCGCGCGTCGAGGGCACGTCGAGCTCGATGACGACGCCCTCCTCGAGTTCCAGCCGGCCGACGCGGCCGCCGTCGAAGGTGATGAGCTTCATTGTTCTTGTCTCCTTGGTTCTTGCGTTTCGTCTCGCTGGCGCTCGCTCAACGACCGAGCGGGCCGGGGCTCAGGCGCCGACCATGTTGAAGCCGCCGTCGGCGAGCATGTAGCCGCCGGTCAGGTGTGCCGCCTCGTCCGTCGCGAGCCACAGGCACGCGCCGGTCACGAACTCGGGCGGGGGGATGACGCCCATCGGCGTCTGCGACAGCAGCACCTCGCGGCGGCCGTTCTTCCAGTCCTCGCGGTTCAGCAGCCGCTCGGTCTCCATGAAGCCCGGCGCGAAGGTGTTGACGCGCACCGCGGGAGCGAACGCCTTGGCGTAGGACTTCGTGATGCCGAGGATCGCGTACTTCGCGGCCGCGTACTGCGGGGCTCGCGCCGAGCCGCGGACGATCACCGTCGAGCCGACCTGCACGATGCTGCCACGCCCCTGCCGCAGCATCCGCTCGCCGAACTCGTGCGTCATCAGGAGCGTCCCCTTGACGTCGATGTCGATGACCGCGTCGAGCGCCTCCTGCGTGAGCTCGTCCCAGTTCATCTGCTCGCTCGAGACGTCGCCGACGTTGTTGACGAGCACGTCGAGGGTGCCGAACGCCTCCCAGACCGCGTCGGCCATGCGCTTGATCTGGTCCCACGAGCCGATGTCGGCCTGCACCAGGATGCCGTCGCTGCCGGCCTCGCGGATCCGCTCCAGCGTGGCCTCGGCTCCCGCCCGGGACGACCGGTAGTGCACGGCGACCTTCGCACCCTCCTGTGCGGCGCGGACGGCGACCTCTGCGCCGAATCCGGTGCCGGCACCCGTGACGAGCACCGTCTTGCCGGCGAAGCGCGGGAAGATCTGCGGAGTCGATTCCGACATGGTTTCTCCAATCGTGGGCGCGCTCAGACGAGCGTGCGCCCGCCGTCGATGTACATGACATGGCCGGTGACGAATCCGGCATGACGTGAGGACAGGAAGAGTGCGGGCCCGGTGAGCTCGTCGGGGGTCCCGAGCCGGCCGGCGGGCACGAGGCTCTCCAGCTCCTCGCGCTTGCCCGGCTTGGACAGATGCCCGGCGGTGAGCGGCGTCTCGATGTAGCCGGGTGCGAGGGCGTTGACGGTGACACCCGCGGACGCCCATTCCCGCGCCATGACGCGCAGCAGCTGGTTGATGCCGCCCTTGGATGCGGCGTACGGACCGTGCGAGTGGTGCGCGAGGAGCCCGGAGACGCTCGACAGCGCGAGCACGCGACCATGGCCCTGGCCGACCATGTGCCGCCCCGCCGCCTGCGCGAGTCCGAACAGCGACGACAGGTTCACGCGGAGGATGCGGTCCCACTCGTCCTCGGTGAACTCGAGGATCGGTCGGCGGTCGTTGACGCCCACGGCGTGCAGCAGCACGTCGAGCCCGCCCAGCCGTTCGATGACGTCTGCCACCGCGCTCTCCCCCGCACCGTGCTCGGTGAGGTCCGCCTGGATCAGCTCGAACGTCGCGCCGGCGGCGCCCAGCTCCGCGCCGATCGCATCGAGCGCGCGCTGATCGCGGTCGACGACGGCGACGGATGCCCCGGCCCGCGCATACGCGAGGGCACAGGCTCCGCCGATGCCGCCGGCCCCTGCGACGAGCACGCGAGAACCCGACAGACCGAGCCAGTCGGCGTTGACGTTCGTCTCGGCCAGGAGGCCGTCGGACGTGGTGGCGGTGTCAGTCGTCGACATCGATGGTCCTCGAGACGTGAGAGTGAGGTGGTGGGTCAATTCATTCAGCAAAAGTTGCTTTCGCTCAGTGAATGTAACCGATACGATGGGACGAGTCAATCCGGCTCGGCCGGACCCCCACACGGACGGAGACCGATGAGCCCCCGTATCCGCCCGCTCACGCCGGGCGACCTGGACCCGGAGCAATCGGCGCTGTACGCGCAGATCACCGGCGGACCCCGCGCCCAGGGACCGCAGCACTTCCCGCTGACCGACGTCGACGGCTCGCTGCGCGGGCCGTTCGACGCGATGCTGCGCTCTCCCGCCGTCGGCACGGCGCAACAGGAGCTGGGCGCGGCGATCCGCTACCGCACCCGGCTCACGGACCGCATGCGCGAGCTCGCGATCCTGCTCGTCGCCGCCCACCGGGACAGCACGTTCGAGCGCGAGTCGCACGAGGCGGTCGCGCGGTCCGCGGGACTCAGCGATGACGAGCTGACCGCGCTGCGTGCACTCGACGTCTCCTGCTTCACCGGAGACGAAGCGGCGGTCGGCCGTGCGACCCTCGCTCTGCTGGACGGCGACCTCTCCGACGACCTGTGGGATGCGGCATCCCAGGCACTCGGCGTCCCCGGTGTCTTCGAGCTGACCGCCCTGGTCGGCTACTACGTGACGCTCGCCCTGCAACTGCACGTGTTCCGTGTCGACTGAGATTGCCGGCGTCGCCGACAGCAGATACGGTTTCACTCTATGAAAGCCACCGATGACGCCGCGGAATCGGAGAAGGCTCCGAGTCGCTACCGCATCGAGGCGCTCGCGAAGGGCCTCGACGTGCTGCGCCTGTTCGACGAGTCGGTGACCTCGCTCAAGCTGCGTGAGATCTGCGACCGCACCGGCATCCCCATGCCCACCGCCTTCCGCGTCGTCGCGACCCTCGAAGAGGGCGGCTATCTCGAACGCCTGCCCGACGGCAGCATCCGCCCCGGCGTCGCCGTGCTCCTCCTCGGATCCGCGGCGCTGCGCGGCTCCAGCCTGGTCCAGCTCAGCGAGCAGCCGCTGCGCCACCTCGCCGAGGAGTCCGGCGAGACCGTGAACCTCGGCGTCCTCGTCGGCGACCAGGTGCTGTACCTCGCGCGACTGCGCAACTCGGATCTGGTCACCGCGAACATCCAGGTGGGCTCGACGCTGCCCGCCGCGTACACGTCGATGGGCAAGCTCCTGCTCGCCTACCTCAGCGACGCCGAGCTCGCGGCGACGCTGGCGGGACATGACTTCGGAACGGATGCCGGACCCAATGCCGCGCGATCGCTCGGCGAGCTCCGCGAGCGTCTCGCGACGATCCGCGACCAGGGCTACGCGCTGCAGGACCAGGAAGTCGCCGCGGGGCTGCGATCGGTCTCGGTGCCGGTGTTCGGGCGCGACGCCAAACCCGCCGCCGCCATCAACATCGCCGTCGCCTCCTCGCGGCACGACCTCGCCGCGCTGCGCGGTCCGCTCCTCACCCGCCTGCGGGCGACCGCCGACGACATCTCGCGGCTGCTCCGGGCGACCTGACGCGCGCCGAGAGCGGCCGCTGCGGCCGTCCGGTCGGAGGGAGGGCAGCCCGCGCGCGACGGCACGCCTGCCTGTTCCTCCGACCGGCGGACCCGCGGCCACCGGCTCAGCGCATGGCAACGGCATCCCGCAGCAGGGTCAGCGTGCGCTCCGCGGCGGGGTGTCCGATCTCGTTGAGATAGCCGTGCATCGCACCGTGCTGGCGCACGACCCGGACGTCGACGCTCGCGGCAGCCAGCTCGGCGGCGAAGGCCTCGCCCGACGGACGCAGACTGTCGAGCTCTGCGTTCACGATCAGCACCTCCGGCAGCCCGGCGAGGTCGTGCCCGCCCGGGAACGCGTAGCCGTCGGGGTCGTGGCCGTCGGGGAGGTAGTTGCGATTGATCGCGGCCCGGCTCTCGGGCGTGAACAGCCTCGCCGCAGGCACCTCTCTCAGCAGCTCGGTGGTCTCGGCGTTCGGAGGCAGGATGCCGTCGTGCAGCGACGGATAGACGAGGGCCAGGACCTTGGGCATCGTCGTGCCGCGGTCGCGGAGCCGCATCGCGGCACCCGCTGACAGGTTGGCTCCGGCACTGGCGCCGCCGAGCGACACCCGCTCGGGATCGGCGCCGTATGCGGAGGCGTTCGCGACCGCCCAGTCGAACGCGGCGACGGTCTGCAACCCGGCGACCGGGAAGCGCGCCCGCGGGCCTGCCGCTTCGATCTCGGCGCGCAGCTGCTCGGGAGACGGAACGTCCGCGTCAGGATCCGGTGGCCCCAGCTGTTCGAGCGCATCGAGCGGGGCGAGCGTGTAATCGACCGAGACCACACTGATGCCGTGGGCGGTGAGGCGCCGCCCGACCTGATCGGCTTCGGGCATCTCCAGCGTTCCGAACATGAACGCGCCGCCGTGCAGCCACACCAGCAGTGCGCCCGACGGCTCGGCGGCGGGGTAGACGCGCACGCGGAACTCGTGGCCGCCTCCTTCGAGCGCGATGTCGTGGGTATCCGTCATGTCGTTCACTCCTTCGGTCGTCACGCGGACAGGATGCCGCGTTCTGCAGTGTGGCCGCTGCGGCGGGGTTGCCGCAGCGGGTCGTGCGGAAATGCGGTCAGCGCGCGGTGACGCGGCGGGCGAAGTCGATCGCCCGGTCGAATACCGGCCCGGTGTCTTCGAGGCCCCGCCAGAAGTGCGCGCCGCCCGGCACCGGGTGGAATTCGACGCCTGCTCCCGCTCGACTCAAGGCAGCGGCGAGCACCTCGCTCTGCGCGAACGGGACGTGCTCGTCGTCGGTGCCGTGGGAGATGTGGAACGGCGGCGACCCCGCGTGCACCTGCAGCGCCGGGCTCGCGCGGCGCGCGGCATCCGGCGTGTCCGTCGCCGGACCGCCCAGCCATCGGGCCTCCCGCGTCTCCGCCGGCGGCTCACCCGTGTCGTGCTGCGCCATGGCGATCAGGTCGGCCGGGCCGAACCAGTCGACGACCCCGCGCACGTCGTCCCGGCGCAGTCCGGTCAGGGCCGCGAGCGTGGCGCCGGCCGAGACCCCCCAGAGCACGATGCGCGACGCATCCACGCCGTGGTCGGCGCCGTGCGTGTGCAGCCACGCGAACGCGGCATCCACGTCGTCCAGCTGAGCAGGGAACCGTGCCTCGCCGCTCAGCCGGTACTCGCACGAGGCGATCGCGAAGCCGGCGGCCACGATCCGGTCGAACGACTCGGCGTCGGAGATGCCGGGAGTGAAGACCTTGCGGCTGCCACGGAGCCACCCGCCGCCGTGCAGGAACACGACGACGGGGGCGGCAGCTTCAGCGGCTACGGCGTCCGGTGTCCGCAGATCCAGCGACAGCGGACGGAACCCGGTCGGCTGGGCGAAGTCGATCTCGAGGATCGTCGACATGGCGGTTCAGTCGCGGAACTGGAACTCGGGCATGAAGATCGTCGCGTACTTCTCCCCGGCCGCGCGCATCACCGAGAAGTCGGGCACGAACACACCCTGCGGCTCGATCGCATCGGTCTTCTGCCCGATGGCATGGAAGAACCGCTCGAAGCCCGCGCTGCCCGCTCCGAACACGGTCGTGGTGTTCTCGATCTTGAAGGCGTGGACGATCCCCGCGGGTACGTAGGCGAAGTCGCCCGTCGTGAGCGTGCTCTTGGAGTGGTAGCCGTTCTGGTCGTCCATCCAGACCGAGATCTCGCCGTCCACGACGTAGAAGAACTCGTGCGTCTGGAGATGCAGGTGGGCCGGGATGCGGTCGCCCTGACGCGCCTTCATCGTCCATGCTCCGAACTGGTCGTCGGTCTCGTCGCCGGACAGCAGGATCTCGAAGAGCTGGTCGAAGACGAGGGACTTCTCCCCCTGGCCCTCGCCGAGGACGAACGGCCGGGGCCCCGCGGGCAGAACACCGGTGAAGGCGACCTTGTCGGGGTCGTCGACGGGGAAAAGAGTCATGCTTACCTCCTCGTAAAGCAGTGCGTGCCGTTAGGCAGCCGGAACTGTCGGGCCATTCCGATCGGGCGTTCCGGACCTCTCCAGTCTCAGCAGGATGCCGGGAGGAAGGAAGTTCGACATCCCTACCCGGCGTTAGCCAGAGGCTAAGATCCGAGCATGGATGTGCCTATCCACGTGATCCGGTACTTCTGCGTGCTCGCCGAGGAGCTGCATTTCGGTCGAGCCGCGGAGCGCCTCAGCATCACGCCCCCCTCGCTCAGTCAGCAGATCAGTCGACTCGAGCAGCAGCTCGACGTGAAGCTGTTCGACCGGAGCCCTCGCAAGGTCGAGCTGACGCCTTACGGCCGTGACCTCCTGCCGCTCGCCCGGCGCGTGCAGGACGACCATGACCAGCTGCTGAGCTGGGCGCGCTCGGTGAAGCGCGACCGGGACGCGCCGGTGCTTCGGGTCGGCGTCGTCGCGGCCGGCGCCGGCTCCCTGACGACGGCCGCCATCGCGGCGACCATGCAGGCGATCCCGCAGGCGAGGATCGAGATGCGGCGGCTGGGCTTCTTCGATGTCGCCGAGGACCTCGAGGCCGGACGGGTGGACGTGGTCTTCGCGCCGTGGCCGATGCGCCTGCCGCCGCGGGTGCGCGCGGAGCCACTCTGGCGCGAGACCCGCGTTCTCGTGGTCCCCGCTGATCATCCACTGGCGCAGCGGGATTCCCTCTCGATCCTGGAGACGGGCGACGAGGTGTTCGTCTCGGTCGCGAAGGGCGTGCCCGAGGTCGTGGACTGGTGGATCGTGGACCCCCGCCCGGATGGCACGCGCCCCCGACGCGGTCCGACGGCCGACAGCGTCGAGGGCCTGCTCGAACTCGTCGCAGCGGGCGCCGGCGTGAACATCGCGGGCGAGTCGGCGAGCCGCCACTACCGGCGCGAGGAGCTCGCGTTCGTTCCGATCCACGACATCGAGCCCGCGACGATCGTGCTCTGCAGCCTCTCGGACAGCCTCAACCCGATGGTCGACGCTTTTCGTGCGACCGCGCAGGCGCTCTCACCGCTGGTCGACGCGTCGTTCCACTGACGATCAGGCGGCGGCGGCCCTCGCCTCGGCGCGCAGCCGCTTCCACGTCTCTCGCCGTCGTGCCTGCTCATCCGGATCGGGAACGGGCGAGGCTGCCATGAGCACGCGGGTGTAGTGCTGCTGCGGATCGCCCAGCACCTCGGCCGTCGGCCCCTCCTCCACCACCCGACCGCGGTTGAGCACGAGGACGCGCTGAGCGAGGAACTCGACCACCGCCATGTCATGGGCGATGAACAGGTAACCCAGATCGGTGCCGGTACGCAACTCCGCCAGCAGATTCAGGACCTGGGCCTGCGTCGAGAGGTCGAGCGCGCTCACGGCCTCATCGCAGACCACGAGTCGCGGATCCGTCACCAGCGCCCGCGCGATCGCGATGCGCTGCCGCTGTCCGCCCGAGAACTGGCGCGGGTAGCGGTCGGCCGATCCCGGCGGCAGACCGACGGCGGCGAGCGCCTCGTCGGTGCGCAGAGTTCGGGCGGCGCGGGGTACGCCGGCCACGCGGAGCGGCTCAGCCAGCGCTTCGCCGATGGGGCGTCGAGGGTTCAGCGACGAGTAGGGGTCCTGGAACACCGCACGCAGGTCTCCTTGCAGCGAGCGACGCTCCGCCACACTCGCCCCCGTGATGTTCCGGCCCTCGAACCAGATCTCGCCGCTCGTGACGGGCTGAAGCCCGAGGATCGCACGGCCGATCGTCGTCTTCCCCGAGCCCGACTCGCCGACGAGGCCGAGCGTCTCACCGCGCGCGATGGTGAACGACACGTCGTCGACCGCGGCCGCACCTCGCCTGCCGTACCGGACGACGAGATTGCGCACCTCGAGCAGAGGCGCCCTCTCCGTCTTCGCGTGCTCGGACGCCGACTCCTGAACGTTCATCGCTCTCCTCCCGCAGTGACCGGCATCCGCCATTCGTCCTGCCGTCCCCGCACCTCGTCGCGGCGCACGCAGCGCACCGCGCCGCGGCCGACCGCGCGAGGTTCGAGCGGCACGGTCGCGAGGCAGTCGTTGGTCGCGAATCGGCACCGCGCAGCGAAGCGGCATCCGCTCGTCCACGAGCCGGGCAGCGGCACCTGGCCCGGAATGGACGCCAGCCGTGTGGCGCTGTCCAGATCCGGGATCGCGTGCGGGTCCGCTGCGAGCAGCGCCATCGTGTAGGGGTGCTCCGGACGCACGAGCACGTCGCGGACCGAGCCGGTCTCGACGATCTCGCCCGCGTACATCACCGAGACGTCGTCGCAGAGATCCGCCACGACGCCGAGGTCGTGGGTGACGAGGATGATCGACATCCCCCGCTCGGCGATGAGTCCGCGCAGCAGGTCGAGGATCTCTGCCTGGATCGTGACATCGAGCGCCGTGGTCGGCTCATCGGCGATCAGGAGACGCGGCGTGCCGGCGAGCGCCAGCGCGATGGCGACGCGCTGCGCCATGCCGCCCGAGAGCTGGTGGGGGTAGCTCTTCATGACACGGGGGACGTCGATGATGCCGACGTCGGCGAGCAGCTGCGCGGCGACGCGCCGGGCCTCCCCGCGGCTGACGCCACGCAGCCGCTTGACGGCCGTCGACAGCTGCGAGTTCACGGTGAACATCGGGTCGAGGGCGCGCGTGGGCTCCTGCGAGATGAAGGCGATCTCGTGACCGCGCACCTGCTGCAGCGTCTTCTCCGACGCGTGGGCGAGATCGGCGCCGTTCCAGCCGATGCGTCCCGATCGCACCGAGAGGCCCGGGGAGAGAAGCCCGAGCAGCGCGTAGGAGGTGACGCTCTTGCCGCAGCCCGACTCACCGACGAGGCCCATGACCGAGCCCGGACGGACCCGGAGCGACACCCCGGTCACGAGGGCGGGGCCGCCCTCGACTCCGATCACCAGATCTTCCACGACCAGCTCGCCCTGGGCCGGCGACGGCGTCGCAGCGAGGCGGCCCCCGTTCGGTCTGACACCCGCCGAGGCGGCCACCGGCTCGTCGGGAACCGCGAGGTCGGCGATCGAGACCACATCGGGCGCCGCGTTCGCGTTCCGCATCGGGTCGACGTTGCTCGAGGGGATCGATGCGTCGCCGATCATGCCGAGTGCCTCCGGAGCTCCCGCACCGGCCCACTCCTCGGCAGGCAGGTCGTCCGACAGCGCGGCCGCCGAGATCTCGGTCACCGGCGCCGTGCTCCTCCTGCGACGCAACGCCACGAGCGGCGGTGGCACGGCTGTGCCGCCGGCGAGGACGTCGGCCAGCGAATTGGCCGCGATGATGGTCAGCGCCAGGATGGCGCCGGTGGGAACCATCATCCACGGCTGCTGGAAGATGAAGCGCGAGGCGGTCTGGATCATGCCGCCCCAGGTGGGCTCCGGCGGCTGCGGGCCGAGCCCGATGAAGGCGAGGCCCGCCTGGAACCCGATGCCGACGCCGAACAGCAGCACGAACTGCACGATCACGGTCGTCGACATGTTGGGGAGGACGTGTCGGATGCTGGCGGTCATGGGCCGCACGCCGTCGACCGAGGCGGCTTCGACGAACAGCTGCTTGTGCAGCGACTTCGCCTGGCCGAACAGGACCTTGTACATCGCACCGAAGAGGAGCAGTCCGAAGGCCACCATGACGAGCGGCATGTTCGTTCCGACCGCGGCGATGAACGCGAGGATGATGACGGTGCCCGGGAGCGACAGCACGATCTCGCTGATCCTGTTCATCACACCCTCACCGCGGAGGCTGCGCGCGGCCCAGAGCGTGAGCGGCACCGTGACGCCGATGGCGACGACGGGAACGACCACGGCGGTGAAGATCGTCGGGGCGGCCGCGGTGACCAGACGCGACAGCAGGTCGCGACCGAGTTCATCGGTCCCCAGCAGGTGTGCGAGCGAGGGCCCTTGCAGAACCGCGGACAGATCCTGCTCGAGGGGGCCGTATCTCAGCCACAGGGGCGAGGTCAGCGAGGCCAGGACCAGCCCGATCAGCCAGACGAGGGAGATGACGGCCGCGGGGGAACGCGAGATCCGGCTGCCGAGACGGCGTTCCGTGCGGCGGGGTCGCACGATGGACGTGGTGGAGACGGTCATGAGGCACGCAGCTTCGGGTCGAGAGTCCGGTTGAGCAGTTCGAGACCCAGGTTGACGATCACGACGACGAGCGTCGCGATGAGGACGAGCGCTTGGACGAACGGCAGGTCGGCCGATCCCACGGCGGCCTGCATCGCCTGGCCGATGCCCGGCAGGGCGAACAGGACCTCGATGATGACCGAGCCGCTGAACAGGACGATGAACTGGATGGCGACGCTCGCGATGATCGGCAGGCTCGCCCCGCGCAGCGCATGCACATAGACGATGCGCGTCGTCGGCGTGCCGATGGCGCGGAGCGTCCGCATGTGCTCCTGCGTCAGCGTCTCCGACATCGATGCGCGGGTCTGGCGTGCGATGCCCGCCGCCGAGGTGATCGCGATCGTCAGCACGGGGAGCACGAGCGATCTCGCCCACGCTGCCGGATCTATGGCGAACGGAACGAAGCCGGTGGCGGGCAGCAGGCGCAGCTGGACCGCGAACACGTAGACGAGGAGGACGCCGACCCAGAACGCCGGAACCGAGAGGAGGACGCCCGAGAGCGCGGTGATCAGGCGGTCGGCGGCCCCTCCCCGGACGGCGGCCGTCACACCGAGAACGATGCCGACGATGGCGCTGAGGAGGGTCCCGAACAGCGCGAGGGCCGCCGTGACGGGCAGCCGCTTGGCGATGTCCGGACCGATGGGTCGGCCGTCGATCAGCGAGACGCCGAGGTTGCCCTGCAGCACCTGCCCCACCCAGGCGAAGTACTGCTGGAGCCACGGGTTGTACCAGCCGATGGACTCGTTGTACGCGACGACCTGCTCGGGCGTCGCGGACTGGCCGAGTGCAACACCGCCGGGCGTCGAGCCGGAGAGGTGGACGAGCACGAAGGCGATCCACGACGCGATCAGCAGCGTGAGAACCGCCCAGGCGATCCGCTTGAGTACGAAGACGAGCATCATCACTCCATTGCGGTCCCGGTGCCGGCGGCAGTCGCCGCCGGCACCGGGATCAGATGTCAGGACGCGGGCTGGAGCGAGGCCAGGAGGGGGAACGCCTCCGCGCCGGGGAAGGTCGGCTCGGCGAGCTTCGCCTTGTCGTATGCCCAGGGTGCGAGCTGCTCGTAGAGGGGGATGAGCCAGCCGGAGTCCACGATCGCGCGGTTGAGATCCTGCAGCGCAGCGGCCTGCGCGTCCTCGTCAGCTGAGCCGAGGGACGCCCCCACCGCCCCGGCGGCGGCCTGGATCTCGGCGTTCTCGGCACCATGGAAGTTCGCGAAACCGAACAGAGCACCGTAGACCGGGCCCAGGGGGTTGGTCCACTGGAAGGGGATCGGGCCACCCAGGGGCTCGGTCTGCACGACGGTGAAGACCTCCTCGGTCGACGCCGCGTTCTTGAGGTTCATGGTCACACCGATCTCTGCCCAGTAGGGCTGGATCGCTTCCATGTCACGCTGGCTGCCCTGAGTGATCGTGAAGTCGAAGGAGAAGCCGTCGGGGTAGCCGGCTTCGGCAAGGAGGTCCTTCGCGGCGTCGGGGTCGTAGGCGTACTCGTCATCCAACTCGGGCACGAAGCCGGGGCTGTCGGCAGGCAAGGCGTTGGCCGTGGGCACCTCTCCGGGGTGGACTGCGGCGACGTAGGCTTCCCGATCGATCGCCATCGACAGCGCCTGGTAGACGCGGGCGTCGGCCCACTGCGGTCCCAGGGCGCCGGTCTTGTCGAAGGCGATGATGTTCTGGATCGTTCCGCCGTTGGCGACGAGACCGACACCGGCGGATTCCGCCTGCGGTTGCGTCTCGGCGGCGATGTTCGCGAGGTCGACCTCACCGGAGATGGCCGCGTTCACCCGCGCCTGGGGGTCGATGATCGGCTTGAACTCATAGGAGTCGAACGGGTATGCATCGGCATCCGGGTCGTCCTCCTTCTTGACGAGGAGGTACGAGTTGCCCTTGACGGTGGCGTCGGCATCCACCGTCAGCGGACCGGATCCATCAGGAGCCGAGTCGAGGCTCGATCGATCGGCCACCCCGGCCGGTCCGACGATCATCCCGGTGGGGGAGACGAGGTTGGACTCGAATCCGGGTGTGGGCGCGGCGAACTGCAGGGTGACGGTGTCATCGTCGACCACGACGACGTCCGTGATCTCGTTCTGGCCGCCCGTCGCGAACGACGAGTAGCCGCTCAGGTCGGGATCGCCGCGAAAATCGAGGTTCTGCTTGACGAGCTCTGCGCTCAGTGCGGTGCCGTCCGTGAACGTCGCGCTGGTGTCGAGGTCGAGGGTCAGCGCCGTCTGATCGGCGTTGTACTCGGAGTTCGTGACGAGCTGCGGCACGACCTGCCCGTCCTGGTCGAGCACGAACAGGGAGTCGTAGATGCCCTCGAAGAACATCCGCTGTCCGCTGCCGTACCGGATCGGGTCGTAGCCGAACGCCGCCTGATCGGAATCGGTGGCGATGGTGAGCTTCGACGTGTCGGCATCTCCGCCCTCGCTGGATTCGGCGGCTCCGCTGCAGGCGGTGAGGGCGAGTGCGGTGGCGGCGACGGCCGCAATGACGGCGGCGCCGCGGAAGGTGTGACGGGACATCCTGATCTCCTGTGATCGGTGTGCTGCGGACTTCGGTGTCGCGGATCGCTGTCGGGTGGCGCGATCCTTGGACCAAGGCTGACCCCGGACGACCCGTTTGGCCATTCGGATTCACCTGCATCCCGTTAGCGAACGCCTAATGTCGGCCATCCGTAGCCAATTCGTACAATAAAATCTACTTTTATTGAGTGAATTTCTGTGAGAGGCTGAGGACGCCGAGAAAGGACTCGCACATGACATCCCCTGTCTTCCCCGCCGACTTCCTCTGGGGCGTCGCCACCGCCGGACACCAGAACGAGGGCGACAACGTCCACAGCGACACCTGGTTCCTCGAGAACGTGACGCCGTCGGTGTTCCAGGAGCGCTCCGGCAAGGCGACGAACGGGTGGGAGCTGTGGGAGTCCGACCTCGACCTCGTCGCCGCACTCGGCCTGAACGCCTACCGCTTCTCCGTCGAGTGGGCGCGCATCGAGCCGGCCGAGGGAGAGTTCTCGGAAGCCGCGCTCGCCCACTACGAGGATCTGATCGACGGATGCCGCGCCCGCGGGCTCGCGCCGATCGTGACGTTCAACCACTTCACGTCGCCCCACTGGTTCGCAGCACGCGGTGCGTGGCTCGATCCCGAGGCGCCGGAGCTGTTCGCCCGGTACTGCGGTGTCGTCATGGACCGCCTCGGAGATCGCATCGCCCTCGCCGTCACCTTCAACGAGCCCGACCTCCCCGAGATGCTGACGTGGGCGCACCTGCCCGAGTTCGTCGCCGAGCTGGAGCGCCAGACGCTCGAGGCGGCCGGGCGGGAGGCCGGGGTCGAGACGTACCGGGCCGGCAACGTCATGCTGCGCGAGGACTTCGCCGGCATGCGGGCCGGCATGACGGCGGGCCACCGGGCCGGCAAGGCCGCCATCAAGGCGCGTCGCGCCGACCTGCGCGTCGGCCTCTCGCTCGCACTGGTAGACGACGTCGCCGGTCCGGGCGGCGAGGCGACGCGGGACCGCAAGCGCGCCGAGGTGTACGAGCACTGGCTCGAGCTGGCGCGCGACGACGACTTCGTCGGCGTCCAGAACTACGAGCGCATCGTCTACGGCCCCGACGGTCAGCTTCCGCCCGAACCGGGCGCCGACGTGAACGGCATGGGCACCGCGGTCGAGCCCGACTCGCTGCGCGGTGCGGTCGAGTACGCCTACTCGGTCGCCGGCGTTCCCATCCTCGTCAGCGAGCACGGCATCGGCACGCCGGATGACAGCATCCGTGCCGCTTTCCTGGAGCCCTCGCTCGAGGGGCTCGCGCAGGCGATCGCCGACGGCGTGCCCGTGATCGGCTACTGCCATTGGACGCTGATGGACAACTTCGAGTGGATCTTCGGCTACGGCCCGCAGCTCGGGCTGCACAGTGTCGATCGTGAGACCTTCGAACGCACGGCCAAGCCGAGCGCGGAGGTGTACCGCGGGCTCGTGGAGCGGTTCCGCTCGGCAGGCTGAGCTCCTCCGGTGCCGGCGCAGCGCGTCGGCACCGGAGGACGAGCCGAGGCCTTTCGCGGGGTATCAGCGCCATCGATGCCCTCGATCACCGAATAGATCTTCACTGATCTCCGGCGACACCCTTCAATGAAGGTGGAGTCAAAGGAGATTTCAATGACGAAGCCCAACCTCGAGGTCGCCCAGACGACTTCTCGACGCGCCGGAGCCTGGCAGGCAACCCTCCTGCTGGCCGGCAGCTGCATGCCCGTGATGGGGTCCGTCCTCATCACACCCGTCCTGCCTCAGCTCTCGGAGCACTTCGGCGATCAGCCGGGTGCCGACGTGCTGGTGCCGATGATCGTCGCCATTCCGGCGCTGATGATCGCGATCTTCGCGCCGTTCGCGGGGCAGATCATCGACCGCACCGGCCGGAAAACCCTGCTCGTCGTGGCGATGTTCGCCTACGCCGTAGCCGGCACGGTGCCGGCATGGCTCGACAACCTGACCGGCATCCTGATCAGTCGCGCCTTCGTGGGGCTGTTCGAGGCCGCCATCATGACGGTCTGCACGACGCTCATCGTGGACTACTTCCACGAGGAGCATCGCCGCAACCGGTACCTCAGCCTGCAGACCGTCGCGACGACCCTCGGTGCGACGGTGTTCATCGCCCTGGGCGGCGCGGTCGGCTCGGCGGGCTGGCATGCGCCGTTCTGGATCTACGCCATCGCGATCCCGATCGCTGTCGCCATGGTGTTCTCGCTGTGGGAGCCCGGCCGCGGCGACTCCACCGACCTCCACGTGCCCACCGGCGAGAAGGCGAAGGTGCCGTGGCGCATCCTCGGCCTCCCGCTCGTGGTCACCGTCTTCGGCGGCTTCACGTTCTACGTCATGATCATCGAGGTCAGCTACCTGGTCGTCGGCACGGGCGTCGCCGCCGACGACACCGCGACCATCGGCCTGGTCGCCGCGATCGCCTCGCTCGCCACGGCCGCCGGGGCCTTCACGTTCCCGCGGATCGCGAAGGCCGGCACGCGGCTCCAGCTCCCGCTGGCGTTCGGACTCCAGGCGGCCGGCATGGTCATCGTCTGGCTCTTCGACGGTTTCGCCGGGGTGCTGATCGGCGCGATCGTCGCGGGCTACGGCTCCGGCATCCTGCTCCCGTCGCTCGTCACGTGGGTGGTCTCGCGCACGCGGTTCGAGGAGCGCGGCCGTGCGACCGGCTGGTGGACCGCGGCGTTCTTCTTCGGCCAGTTCGTCACACCCCTGATCATGGGCGCGCTCACCGCCGGCACGGGCGCACCGCTCCCCGTCGCCGTGGGCATCGTCGGCGTCGCCGCAGCGATCGTCGCGGCGATCCTCGCGTTCGTCCTGCGCCGGCAGCAGCCCGCGCCCGTGGCGGCCGCCTGATCCACGCGGGAGGGCCGGATCGTCCCCGGCGATCCGGCCCTCCCTCTTTCGTTCGTCCGTCGTATATGTACGCGAAACCGCCACACCGGCGTGCATATACGACGGATGAACGTGGGGGGCGGGCGTCGTCCCGACGGGGGCTCCTGTCAGCGCGCGTCGGCGGTGCGGCGCCGCAGCCGCGGGCGCGGGCGCGCCGGCGGAACGGCGGGCGCGGGCACCGCGGCACCC